>JBFFCW010000070.1:0-12831 GCA_041559695.1 Desulfobacterales bacterium | reverse complement strand
GCAGCAATAATTGTGTTCGCGGTTGGGGTGCATCTCGATCAGTTGTTCACAGATGGCATTGACCACATAGCGGGCCTTTTCAGCCAGTCCGCCGCCCCGAATCACGTTACACGGATCGTGGAGGGTAACGGGCGCTTTGAATTTTTCAGCAATCGTGATCTTTTTGTCTTTGATTAATTCATAATAGAAATCGATGGCATGCACGATGGGTATGGGGGGCATGCGCCATCCCAGCCAGCGGTTGCCCATATCATAAACCGAGCGAAACGCATGGCCGCATTCGCCCATGACAATCCGTTTAACCTTTAATCGAGCAGCGGTTTCGAAATGGACCCGTTTAACGCGCCCCATGATTTCATTATCGCCGGTATACATGGCCATATCGCTGTTGTCCCAGCCAGGGGTGGCAGGCATGGTCCAGTTCACGCCGGCCACATCCATAATGACTGCGGCCTGATAAATCAGCTGGGCCTGGAATTTGGGCTCCGGGCCGATGACCGAATACATGATATCCGCCCCTTCTTTTTCAAGCGGGATACGCAGAGTCGAAATTTCGGCCTGAGCCTCTTCTTCCTGCCACTGCAAGGTATCAATCCACTCATCATCTTTGACCCACATCTGGTTCATGGTGACCGCATGACTGTGGGCCGTATCCTGAATATACAGAGGGGTTACGCCCAGCAGATGACAGATGCGCCTTACGGTAAGCATCATGTAGGCAATATCGATCCCAAAAGGGCAATACATGGTACAGCGCTTACAGGCGTTGCACTCCGTGGAGGCAATCTGAGAGGCCCTTTTGATAAAATCGGCACTGACGCTGCCTTTGGTTTTTAACATTTCCCACAGCGTTTGCTTGACTTTACCCACCGGTGAATATTGCGGGTTATTATCGTGGGAAAGATAATAGTGGCAGGCTTCGGAACACAGACCGCAGTGGATGCAGGTGTTGACATAGGCCTTGAGACGAGCGCCGGATTCGCCCTGCAAAACGCGGTTGATCACTTTTGTGATCCGTTCTTCAGTCAGATTTTGCACACCGACTTCCAGGCCTTCATCCAATATCTTTTTTTCTTCTTTGACCGCTGCTTCAGCCATTCTCGCCCTCCTGTAAGACGATAATTTTTTTAGATGTTGATGTTGCATATTTTCAAGCAAAAAAATGCGCGTTGCCTTTTTTTAAGGAATAATTAAAAGCTGTTTTAAAAATGTAGGTCACGTTCAAGGGCAAGGCGTCGATTCGGTTTAAAAGCGGAGCGTACACGAAGTACGTGAGCATTTTAAACCGGATCGCAACGCAGCCATTGAGCGTGAGATGCATTTTTAAAACAGCTTTTTTACCAATCTTTGGCATGCCGGACCCCCCCAAATTCCGAGCCCATATAAGCCCGGGTCAACGGTGCAAACAGCATGTGGCTCAAACGTGTAAACGGAATGGCCACCAGCATAACTTCTCCTGAAAGAATATGCAGAATCAGAAAGACCTGATACCCAAACCACTGGTAGTAGGCCAAAAATCCGGTGATAAACGGCGCTGCCACGATACCCAAGATAATATAATCCGAAGCTGAGGTAACATACTGTACCTCCGGATTCACCAGTCGCCGCACAAGGAAAAACACACAAGCGACAATAACGATCAACGTCATGATCTCTGCGACAGCGTCGGGGAGCGTCCACCAGCTGAGGTTCCAGGATTCATCGATCAGCGTCACATGCGCCAATAAAAAAATCGGCGTCAGTATCAGGCAGATGTGAAAGGCAAAGGCGACGATGGTCAGCGCCGGATGTCTTCTCATACTTTCGGTGGCAAAGGGCGTACTCCAGCGAAGAATGGAACGCAGACCGTATTTCAAACTCATATAAGCGTAAATAAATTTTTCCTTTTTATGGACCAGCACCAGCAGGCTGATGAGCCGGTAAAGGCTGCCGCCGATGAAAAGAATAAATGCCAGCCAGGCTAACGGGCCACTCACAAAATTGTATAACGTGTTCATGCAACCCCCTCTTTAGCGTAAAATATCTTCGACAGATAAGACGCTTCGCGTATAGATACCGTCCTGTATCTTTCTCAGCAAAATTTTATCGCCCTCAGGGCTGAATACGGGATCCCAGATGGCATCGCAGGCTTGATCCCATAGGCGATCATTTAGGGCGATGCTGTATTTACCGTTTTTTTCGACTTTCACGGCAACCGCTTTGCTGTCGGCACTGAAGACCGGCTGCCAGACCCGGTCAAAGGAGTTTTGCCAAACCACCCCGTCGACGACAACCCGCCAGCGCTCATCATTTTTAGCGATCGCCGCTACCCGGTTGCCATCGGGGCTAAAAACCGGATCTGTTAGCAAATCTTTGAATAAAGCAGACCAGGGATTGCCGTCCACCGCGATGGTCCAGCGGCCATATTTGGGCGCAACGATGGCCGCCAGTTTTTTGCTGTTTTTGCTGACTATCGGATGCCAGAGTTGCACGAATTTCCGATCCCAGATAATCTGTCCGTCCTGCGCCAGAAACCAACCGCCACCGGTCCTGACGGGGGCGATCACGGCACCATTTTGCGGATGAAAAATCGGCTGCCAGACACAATCAAAGGTTTGTTCCCAGGGTATTCCATTGACGGCAATCGTATAGTCGTAAAGATTCAGCCGCACCTCAGCCGCCAGTTTTTGGCCATCAGGGCTGATGGCCATATCCCAGACATTGACAAACTGCGCATCCCAGGCTTTACCGTCCAGGGCGGCGCTAAAAACGCCCTCCTGGAATTTATGAATTTCGCCTTCGCCAAAGTCGACCACTTGAACCGCGGCGGCCGTGCGGGTGCCATCCGGACTGAGAGTGGGATGGGTCATATT
The DNA here is from genome assembly GCA_041559695.1 of Desulfobacterales bacterium. Lineage (GTDB taxonomy): Bacteria > Desulfobacterota > Desulfobacteria > Desulfobacterales > JAHEIW01 > JAHEIW01. The sequence continues at coordinate 9,979 of JBFFCW010000070.1, read as the reverse complement.
GGAAAACGTTTCCTCCCAGACCACGTTATTTAGCGCCATGCCGTAGGCCATATCCTGCTGCACCGCGACAGCAATGTTGTTCCCGTCGGGGCTAAACAACAGATTCCAGACGTATCCGAATTTATTCTCCCAGGGGGTGCCGTCCAGCGCCACGGTCCATTCACCCATTTCAGACACAATGGCCGTCAGCCGGCCGTCGGGCGCAAACCGCAGATTCCAGATTTTATCAAAAACCGTCTGCCAGGTGTCGTCGTTAACACAGACATTGAACTCGCCTTCTGCCAGGTTAACGACGGCAGCAATTTTTTCGCCATTCGGGCTCGCATAGGGCTCCTCGACCCAGTTAAACTTTTTTTGCCAGCTTCCGATATTCGCAATTTCTCTGCTGCCAGTTCCCCAATCCCAGTCAATTCGTGTAAGCATTGATCGACTCCTCTTTGCTTGGTTTGGCTTTACGGCCACCCGGTGTAATCCGCTTTTCTTACTGAGGCCCGCTCTGCAACGATTCTGCTACCCGATGAGGGAGGTGGTCATTTTCAGCAAATCCTGCGCTTCCGGTGGTTTTTCGATATAGGCGTCCGGATCCGGTATGGCATCTTTCAGCCGTGCGTTGATCATATTTAAATAATGGGCAAATGTTTTGCGGGTCACGGCTGAAAGCATGATCACCGGTATGTCACACAGGGTCTTATCGGTTTTTAGCTGCCGGTACATCTGGACCCCGCCCTCTCCGGGCATCATCACATCCAGAATAATCAGATCCGGTCTAACGTCTTTGGCTTTTAGCAGGCCTTCGGTTCCATCCCGGGTCATGATCGGCTCATATCCGCTGGTTTCAAGCAGGGTGGATATGAAAATTCTCATGTCCAGTTCATCTTCGACGATAAGAACCATTTTCTTTTTCATATAAAACTCCACCCATAGAAGTGGTTTCAAAACTTCAGATCAGGTCCAAGGGCAAGGCGTCAGGCCGATCGGGAAAGCGCAGCATACATGGGTATGTGAGCATTTACCGGAGGCCTGCAACGCGGCCATTGGGCCTTAGATGGGGTTTTGAAACCACTTCTAACAATGGCCGTTGCTGAAATTGAAGATTATAGATCAGCGACTTTGTCAGGATGATTGACGCTGGCCACCGGGCAGGCGGATCGCAACACCACCTGCTCGACCGTGCTTCCCAATAACGCTTTTTCGGGATCGACCTCCCGGGTATGGTGCGCCATAACAATGAGATCGCCTGTCTTTTCTCGAGCGAACTTCAATATTTCAACATACGGAATCCCTTCACGGACTTCGATTTCAAAATTGTCATATCCATTCATCTTGGCGACATAACGTTTTTCTATTTTTTGCTTGGCCTTTTGAATCTGACTTTCAATCTCCGCTTGCCCCATCACCACCCCGGCCGCGCTCATGTTGATATCGCAGGCGTGAAAAAGATGCAGCTTGGCACCGACTTGTTTGGCTAAGCTGTAAGCCCACTTGTAAGCATAATCCGCGGCCTTGGAAAAATCGGTTCCGAAAACAATATTGGAAAACAACTTCCAGCAGGTGGTGCACGGCCGACTGATAATGACCACCGGACAGCGGGCGGATTTGGCGACCTTTTGCATCGTACTTCCAACGATTCTGCGGTAACGCGTCGCGCCGACATCCTCCTGCCGGGTGTGCGACCCCATAATGATAAGATCGATGTCATCCTTGCGGGCCTTTCTTAGGATTTCCCGGTAAGGGACCCCGACGGCAGCTTCAATCACGGAATTTTCACTGTCGGCCAGCAATGCGCCATAGGTGTTTTTCATTTCTTCTTTGACCCACTCGATATAGTCCGCATCCGGCTCCATGAGCTCACCGGTTCTCACGTCGGTAACAAATGGGCTATAACCGCGACTCGGGATGCCCAGTACGTGAAAGACATAAAGCTTTGCATCCCATTTCAATTCCAGATCAAAGGCCACCTTGGCGGCATTGTCGCAGGTGGGGGAAGCCGTTGTGGCAAAAAGGATGTTTTTAAACATCGCTTACCTCCTTAACTCGCATTGTTCCGGGGTGGCGTGGAAGCCCAGTTGCCACGCAATCCCATCGATGAATTCAAAAAGCGTGTACACCGTGTCAAATTCGAAGATGTCGACGCGGTCTCCGAAAACGATGTGTTTTAATCGGCCGAGCTTGAGCGGCAAATCCAGCAGGCTGTTTAACTGCATTGACTTAATCTCAGTGGTCTCCCCGGCCTGTACGCCAAAAAGAGAGTGGTAGATCTCCAAACGCTTATCCGGAACGCCGATCATCTCGACCGTTTTGCCGAATTCAAGATAGTCGAGCAAACCCGCATCGCATCCCCCTTCCGGACAGCTATCGTACTGCTCGATAAAAGAGGGGAAAAAAGCATTCAACTTTGCAAACAACGTATATTTATTCAGCATCTTAAAGAAACTTCTCAGGGTGTAGACGTCTTCAAGCGCGATCTGGCAATTGAGCAAATCGAGCGCCTCTGTTGCCACTGTTTTTCCGTTGAGGTTAATGGTGCCATCTTTTTTTAACGTGACAGCATTCATGGCGGTCTCTCAATTGTTACGGCGTGCGGTTCATGGTTTCTGTTTTGATCGATTTGATCCACTGGCTGTCAATACCTTGAGCATCAAACGTGCCAGAGCACATTTTTAGTGGCCAGAATAAAAAATTTAATAATAATTTTAGAAGATTGAATACAAATTAAAGACGAAGACGGGAATTAAACAGAGGAATAAAACGTTGCATAAATGCAACGTCTGTGGGTGGAATGCACTTAATTAAAGGTTTTGATTAAACCGATAAATTATTAGCAGCATTATTTATTTGATATATTTACAGTAATTTATGGCTTAAATACAATTTGAGATGAAATGAAAAATCAATTGCAATAAAATGAAACATTATTTGCAACAATTTGCATCGTTTCGTTGCGACATTCCATTTGTCAATCATTTTCAGCAATATTTTGGGGATATGACACCTATATCGATGTGATGCCCTTGAAGCGGGATCATCAGGACAGGAGTGCGGGAAATCAGAACGAATCGGAAATGTTGTATTTTTTCATCTTACGCCACAGGGTGGTGCGGTTGATTTCGAGGGCCGAGGCGGTTTTGCCTTTATTCCAGTTGTATTTTCGCAATGTATCTAAAATGAGCGTTTTCTCGCTGAATTCAATTTCTCTATCAAACGGTCGCTTTTCTTCTTCCGGCAACGGGGATGATAGGCCGTCCTGCAGTGAAAGGGGCAGATGGTTTCGTTCAATGATTTTATCCTGACAGACGATCAAAGCATGCTCGATGATGTTTTCAAGTTCTCTGACGTTTCCGGGGTAATCGTAATTCAAAAGCACTTCCATGGCATCATTGGAAAATTTTTCAACCTTCGTATCCCGGGTTGCGCACAGCCGCTTTAAAATATGGGATATTAAAAGCGGAACATCACCCCTTCTTTGTTTCAGAGAGGGCAAGTCCAGCCGCATCACATTCAGCCGGTAGAAAAGATCTTCGCGAAAGCGTTTTTCTGCCACCAATTGCCCCAGGTTCTGATTGGTGGCTGAAATGATACGCACATCCACTTTGGTGGTTTTTCGGCTGCCCAGGGGATAAAATTCTTTGTCTTCCAACACCCTCAGCAACTTGGCCTGCAGCGATAAAGGCAGGTCCCCGATTTCATCCAGAAAAATAGTCCCGCCATCTGCTTCCTGAAATCTGCCCGGTTTATCCTTTTCTGCTCCGGTGAAAGCACCTTTAACATAACCAAACATCTCTGATTCGAGAAGATTATCCGGCAATGCCGCGCAGTTCACTTTGACCAGCGACTTTTTTGAACGCTGACTGGCATTGTGAATGACCTTCGCTAAAACATCTTTTCCGGTGCCGGTGGGGCCTTCGATCAGGATGGTGGCATCGCTTGACGCCACTACGGGCACAATCTCAAAAATTTTCTGAATGGCCGGATCCTTGCCAACCATATCATAAAAGGTATAACGGCCTTTTATTTCACTGTTAAATTGATACTTCAACGATAAATCCGCAATGGTTGCCAGGCCACCGACAATGCGTCCATCTTCATTTTTAAGCGCCATGTAATTGGCGCGCATGGGAATGGCCTGCCCTTCCCGGGTTTTGATCTCACCTTCAGAGGTCGAACGCGCCCGGCCGTTGGCGATGGTCTCGTTAAGCAGCAACAGGTCATGACTGGCGGTTTTGCCAAAAATCATGCTGCAGGATTTTCCCAGGGCATCTCCCCGGTTAAATCCAGTGATGGTTTCGGCCCGATTATTGAAAAAGGTAATGTGGCCCCCACGATCAACGGTCAACACACCGATATCGAGGTTATCCAAGATGATTTTTAGGCGCCGATCATCATGTCTGACGCGTTCAAGAAGATCCTTGAAGACGGTATGATCCTGAAAAACTTCGATGCAGCCCAGAGGCGTTTGGTCCGAACCATAGATGGGGGATACGATCCGGGTGATACTGTGTTTGCCGTTACTTTGATCGCTGACCTCAAAGTTTACGCTGCCGGCTTGCCGGCCGCTATCAACTGCCGCTAAATACGGACACTCGCCGCCGCATAAAGGATCGAGCAATATTTGGTTGCAGTACTTGCCGCACAGATCAGACTCGTTGTAACCGGTGATCAGTTCGGCCGAGTGGTTCAACGAGATGATCTTGCGATCCGCCCCCACGACCATAACTCCCAGGGAAAAGGTGTCGAAAATGTCGCCGAGCTGGCGGTATTTTATCAAAATTTCATTCATCTATTTTTTCCGGGAGTTTGATAAAAAATTTGGAACCGGCACCTTCTTTAGATTCAACTTTGATCACCCCGTTATGTTCATCGACTATTTTCTTGGTGATCATCAGCCCAATGCCAGTACCCTCAGACCCTTTGGTCGAAAAAAACTGTTTGAAGATGCTCTTTCGGGTGGCAGCGTTCATGCCGCAGCCATTATCCAGCACCTGGTATTCAACCCCCCAGCCGCGGGCTTTTTGGGTACGGACAGTCACCATTTTGGCTGGGCCGTCCGGGTCATCCTTTGTGCAGGCATCTATGGCATTGGTCACCAGGTTCAGCAGGCAGCGGCAAATGAGATCCGAATCAAACTGACAGGGGCTCAGATTTTGCGAAAAATCACTGACCAGTTCAATGCCAAGTTCCTGAGCCCGCGGGCGCATGAGATCAATGACTTCCTGAGCCGGTTGTTTAGGATCACAGGGCTGAACACTCAGGTCGGTCGCTTTGGCATAATTGAGCAAATCCATAGACAGGTTGGTAATCTTATCGACATTACCCCTGATCATTTCCCAGCCCTGCATCAAATATTTCTGATCACTGAGTTCGATCCCTTTTTCCAGTACAAATGCGCCCCCTTTAAGACCCCCGGTAATATTCTTTATGGCATGTGAAAGCCCCGCTACCGTTTGCCCGACAGCTGCCAGCCGCTCGGCTTCAAGAAGTTTTTGAGCCTTATCCCGCACCAGTTGTTCAAGATTTTGGGTGTATTCATTGATTTTTCGACGCATGGCAATTCGTTCCTGCGCTCGATTTAAGGCAATTTCCAGCACTTCCGCGTTAATGGGTTTGGTGACAAAATCTGTGGCTTCATATTTAACGCTTTTAATGGCCAGATCCATATCGCCGTGACCGGTAACCATGATGACTTCCGTATCCGGGCTTATTTTTTTCAGGCGGCGCAAAAGTTCGATACCGTCCATCTCGGGCATTTTAATATCGGTCAGCACAATCGGCGGCCGCTCATCTTTGAATATTCGCAGGGCTTCCACACCATTTTCGGCAGTTCGCACCTGGTACCCCATATCCGCCAGGGCGATTCCGAGTACCTTGCGAATGCCGTCTTCATCATCAACGAGTAAAATGGATTTTTCCATCAGCGTTCTTCTGCAACGGGAAATTTGATAATAAAACCGGCGCCGCCATCTTCGCGGGCGACGGCCTGGATGCTGCCTTTACAATCTTTGATGATTCCGTAACTAATGGAAAGACCCAGACCGGTGCCCTGCCCCACTTTTTTGGTCGTAAAAAACGGCTCGAATATTCGCTCTAAAATAGGATCCGGGATTCCTGCTCCCGTATCGCTGATCTCAACCGTAACCTCACGCGGACCGGATTTGGTTTTTAATGTAATTTTTTTGTCACCCTTTTGTTGGGGCTGCGATTGCCAGCGTTCATCGATGGCATCCCGCGCATTAATTAATAGATTGATAAAAACCTGTTCCAGCCGGTCAGAATCCGCCATGACCAAGGGAAGATCGTCCTCAAGATCCCAGACCACCTCGATTCCCCTGACCTTTAGTTGCTGGCCCAGGATTTCAAGCGCTTTTTCCAGCACCGCGTTAACCTGCACCTTTTCCAGGGCGATATCCGACTTTCGGCCAAATTGTCGCATGTGATTGATGATTTTGGCGGCACGGTCAACATAGGCATCGATCTCCTCTGTCATGCTCAACAGAATATCATCTTCGATCTGTTCTTTCTTCCGGATCTTTTTCATAAAAAACTGACTGGCCGTCTTGATCACAGAAAGGGGCTGATTGAGCTCATGCGCAACACCGGTGGCCATTTCGCCCAGGGTTGCCATTTTGCTGGCCTGGATGAGTTGCTGTTCGGTTTCCAGCCGTTGGGTAATATCGCTGGTCGTTACCAGATAGACTTTTCCTCCCGGATATTCAGACGGTGATATCCGGATATTAACGAAAAGTGGGCCGCCATTTTTGTTCAGGTGCCTGACCTGGTTTATGACGGAAGTCGTTTTTATCAATTCCTGATAATGATCTTGTTCTTCTTTCCTGAACAGCTCCAAAAAGGATCTTTCAATTATCTCCTCCTTGGTATACCCATAAATCCCTTCAACGCTGGGGTTGCAATCAAGGATCTCAAGGGTATCCATATCCAGTACAAAAACCGGATTGGGGATGTTATCAAATATGGCGTAGTATTTTTTCTCGGATTTTTCGAGTTCTTCCTCAAGCATTTTGGTTTGGGTGACATCAAGACTCATCTCCATGGCGGCCACAATTTCGCCCTTTTCGTCTTTTATTGGAGAGGTATTGACAAGCCAATGGGTGGGGGTTCCATCCTTGTTTAACCCCCTTTCTTCGCTGAAATGCGACAGGCCGTCTTCAAAGGTTCTTTCAACCGGGCAGATCACGCATTTTTCCTTGCGCCCTTTATAGGCAGCGTAACAGGTGTCGCCGGCCTGGGGCTTGAATTTTTCATAGAATTCTTTGTTATATCGGATCAGCTTATAGTTGCGGTCCTGAACCGTGATGATACAGGGAACCCGTTCGAACAGATTCTGGTATTCATTGCGCTGCCGGTTGAGTTCAGCCTGTTTTTCGCCGATTTTTTCGCCCATCCTGTCAATCGCAACCGATAATTGGCCCATTTCATCACCCTGATCCACATCTATCTGGTTCAAGTACTCACCGTTGGCGATCAGGTGCGTAACGTCAATCATTTTTTTAATGGGCCGTTTCACAAATCGCAAAACAAAAAAGATGATCACCGCCGAAGTGATCAAAAAGACAGAAACCGCGAATGCAACCAGCCACTTTTTAAACGAGGCGATTTCTTTATCGGTTTGTTCCAGGGATATGACCAAATCCAGGGCGCCCAGAACCTTTTTATCGACCGGATGGGCGTGGCAGGCATTGGATGAACATTGCGGTTCGCTGTATATGGGGCTGATAATACCCAGAAGTCGATTGCCCCGGGGGGAAGTGATAATTCGGGTTCTTTCCGACAAACTTAGTTCGGAAAGGGGCGGATCTGTACGATGGCAGACGTAACACGCTTCATCTTTTATGTTGGTCATCCGATCCAGCTCCGCATCATTGTTTGAAAATTTTATTTCCCCGCTTTTATTGTAAATCCGTATGTTTTCGAGCTTTTTTTCTTGAGCGATATTTTTAATGATCCGGGTCAGATCATCCCTTAAGTTGTGCATCATCGAATAATGGGTGCCCAGCTGGATGGTGTGCGATAGCCCATCGACCTCTTCATAGAGGCTCGCCATCACATTTTTTTGTTGATAATCGATATTAAAATAGGCCCATATTGATATGCTGCTCAACAAAACAAGACCGACCAGAATCGTAAGTTTTGAAACGATACTATTGCGAATTTTTTTAAGTGCAACGGCCATGGTTATACCGTTTGTGGTTTCAAAAAATTTCCGAATCGGCCGGTAACAGCGCGCTGATCAGCCGGCCTAGCTCATTTGCATCCGGTGGTTTTTCCATGTACGCCTCGGGTTCGGGCAGCTGGGGGCCTTGCTGGGGACTTAACATTTTAATGGAATGCAAAAAGGTTTTTTCCGCGATGGCCGACAGCATGATTATGGGTATATGCGAAAGGCTTGGGTCGGTTCTAAATTGCCGATAGGTTTGGATGCCGTCGTCGATTTTCGGCATCATGACATCAAGGATGACCAGAGCCGGTGGATTCGAACCTGCCTTCAGCAGCGCCTCCGCTCCGTCCTGGACGGCAATGGCTTCAAAACCCAGCGTTTCCGCGACCGTCGAAACGAATATGCGCATGTCACGCTCGTCATCCACCACTAGGATCTTTGGTTTTCCCATTTTGGTTTCCATGCTCCGTGGTCAGATGTATATGGATGGTATAGGCGTTCCCCCTGTTCTTCATTTTGTTTTCGATCAAATCGGGTTTTAGCCCATCAAAAACAAAATAAATGTGTCAGTGCGGATCCCCAAAGTTGGCGAATTAATTTTGAACCAATTTGATTAAATCCGCAAGCAGAAAAGAAAAAAGAGAATCCGCCATGAGCGGACCCCCTTTTTAAGCTTTTTATGGTGATGAATTATTTCGCGCTGTTTTTGTTATTTTTTCCGTTTTTGCCGTTGGCAAAAAATCGACCCGCTGCGTGCAAAACCACTCCGGCCAGAGCGCCTAGCACGGCGATCCAGCCCAAAATATCGAGCCAATTGCCCCGATCCCGCCCGGGCATATAGAAGCCGCCCAGATTGGCCAGGCGGCTGTCGTGTCGACTGTGGCACTCGGTACAGGCCAGGGTGTTTTCCTTGGGCGCCACCATATGGGTAATCGGGAACACATAGGTGGTCTCCACAAAATCAAACCGGCCCGAAAAAGGCAGACCCACAGAATCTTGGCCTTTACCCAGGGCTCGATTCCAATCCAGCGTCGTCCAGTAACCATCTTTGCCGGACAGCAGCGGTGCCAGCAGGGTATTGTGCTCCTTGTCGTATGGCTGGTTGCCACGATGTACTTTAAACGGATAGATACGGGCGTTGGGATCCAGTCGGCTGCCCTCTGGCCAGGAAACTTCTACCACCTGGCTGGGATCAATTTGATCCTTGGCCGTCACTGATTTAATGATGCCGTTATACCAGAAATATTCGGGTTTAATATTCTTGGCCCACTTCATCTGACCTTTGATGGTCATGTAATCGTATTTGCCGAACTCGTCTTTGGTCTTGTATTTTTTGCCGTCTTTTTTTCTGCCGGCCCGGGCCCAATCCCAGGACATCTTGGTGGGATTCACCCGGGCAAACGCCGGGATGTGGCAGCTCTGGCAGGCCACCTTGTCGGTATGATCGTTGGCCTTGGACCCGGCTTGGTGGGGGGTATGAGTATGACAGGATTCGCAGGTGATTTTGGAGGCCAAATCATCTTCCACCAGGCTCTTGCGCTCCGCTGCCGCCGGCAGTGTATAGACGCGACCGGCAATGTTATGCAGGTTGGTGGTGTGGCAGCGCACACAAGCAAAATTGCGGCTATCGACGCCCATGTGGACATCCAGGGCTTTATTGGGTTTCGCCAAGGAGGAATCCAGGTCGCCGTGTTTGACCCCGTCACCGCCGCCGCCGTAAAAATGGCAGGACCCGCAATTTTTGCGCCCGGGTCGACCCACATTCTGGGCCGCCTCGCGCAGCTCCGCCTGGATCTCTCTGGCAATCTC
>JBFFCW010000069.1:0-13032 GCA_041559695.1 Desulfobacterales bacterium | reverse complement strand
GGCGAGATTGTCGGCATGCGTGACCGCCGGCGCGTTGTAATGCGTCGACAGCCACTTCTCGGCGCCACCGTGGCAGGCTTCGCAGCCGACGCCGTCCGAAATGTCTCGATCCTACCGGCAGTGATAATTTCGGAATTACGAAAGCGTATCAGAGCACGATTCGCTTTACAATGGATAGTGAAATCAGTGGCGTTTTCAATGGCAGTGTGGATGAAGCGAATTGGGAAGAGATTACTTATGATTTTCAAGGCGACCAGATCATGCAGACATTATATGAGACGGTGACGACCTCCACCGCAGACACTGCGGCCTTGATCAGCAATATCAAAGAAGTCAAATTTAAATATTATGATTCTGCGAATAATGATCTGGGAGAACCGGGTACGGATGATGATAAACTCGCGGACATCAGAACCGTTGAAATATTAGTCACCCATTGGGAGCCGGCCGGACGCGATAAAATGGTTAGCCGTACCTTGACGCGAAGGGTGGAATGCCGAAACCTGACTTTCAATTAAGGATTCCATTTATGCTTAACACCCAGACAGCCAAAATGACGCATCGAATTGATGATCGGGGGTTTACTTTTATTGAATTGCTGATCGTGATTGCCATTTTTTCAATCGGCATACTTGCAGTCGCAAGTATGCAGGTGACATCGATCAATGCCAACGCATCGGCGCGAATGTCCGGAGAGGCCACCGCGCTGGCAGCCAATCAAATAGAAACGCTCATGGCTTCCGGCTATAACGATGCTGCCCTGAATCCGGCTTTCAACCCTCACGAAATCGTCCAGGGGGCATACACCATCAATTGGGTTGTCACCGAATCCGATATTGACGGTGATGGAACCAACGAAAGCAAAACCGTATTTGTGACGGTTCGCTGTGCCAATCCGAACGCAAAAGATGTTAATATGCAATACATTATCCATGAATTGTAAATAGAGGAAGGTCACACATCATGAACATGAAAGTAAATAATGAAGACGGTTATATGATCGTGGTGGTGCTCATGATTTTATCCATCTTAACTGTCATTGCCACAGCGGGAACAAACAACGCGATTACCGAGCAGCGCTCGGCCACCAATGAACAAATTCATGAACTTTCATTTTATGCGGCGGACACCGGAAAGGCATATGTGATTGAGCATGTTGATCTGTACCATGACGAGAATATCACCGTCGGAGGATCTATCGCTTTTCCGGATAAGGATAACCCATCGATACCCTTTTCAATGGGATCTCTGGAGTCATTTAAAGGTGACGTGGCATACATCGGGTCCGGCGCCACTCCCAGAGGATCCGGCTTTGAGGTGGGCAAGTTTTCTTCGCATCGGTATCGCATAACCACCACCGGGTTTGGCCCGCGCAAATCAAAATCTGAAATCGAGACTGGCTTTTATCGGGTCGGTTTCTAAAAACAACAGAGGCTAAGAAGATGGATGGCATGAAAAAACGACATAAGATTGCAGTTTCATGGATGGTGGTTTTATTCGGCTTGGTCTTTTCGGTTAACCTGGGGTTCGCCAGCGACATGTGTATGTTTGCTGTAACCGCCGATGACCTGCCGCCGAACATCGTTATATTGATCGACAATGGTGCTGAGATGAAGCAAGCGGCTCCGCATGGCGACTATGACAGCAGCGTTGACTACACACCCAGTGTCGGCACCAAAGTCGACGTGGTTCCTAACGGCGCTTCAGGCAACGGATTTTTTAATAAAAACGGTTACGGTATTTTTATTTCAGGCGGTAGGTATTATTTGGTGCCTGTTGGAGATAACCTGGAATTGAATAGCGACGTCCGTTTAGAAGGCCTGCCATCCGCCGACAAGAAGACTTCCACCTGGACAATTAACGGGAAAACGGTTCATTTGCCAGCTGAGGCTTCAGCAGAAGTAGATGCCGATGGCATTAAAGACAATGCCGGAGCCTTTCGCTACTCTAAAAACTATTTAAACTGGTTGTATTTTTATACGTCAGCAGTTGATCTTGACGGCGATGGGGTAGCTGAACCGGTTTATGATGACGCAGCCCTGCCCAACAAAAGCCGTTTTTATTATGCCAAACAGGCGCTGCTGACCGTCGGCCGGCTCTCGTCAAATAAGGCCCAATTCGCCATTTATAATTTTACCAGCACAGCAGAGGGCTCTTCCAGCGTTCAGCCGTTGGGCGACGTCGTGACCACCCTTGGCGCCACCCCTGCAGAGAACGTGCTGGATCCAAATTATATCAACAATATCAACAATATGGGTACCGTGATCTACTCACCGCTGGCCGAGGGTATGGCCAAAATCGGCGGGTATCTGAACTCAAATGCATCCGGAGAGCCCGACGCCACCAATCACTGCCAGAAAAATTTCGTGATTGTCGTTACGCCCGGCATGTCTTCCGAAGACACCTCCAGCGGTTTAAGCCTGACCCGGCCGAGCGAATTGAAAGATTATGATCAAGATGCGACCGACGGACTCGGGGAAAATTACAGTCCGGGCCAGGGAACCCTGACAGTCGATGGGACCCCCCACACAATTACCACCAACATCAACGGCTCGACCTATATGGATGATGTGGCCGCCTATTTTTACGCCAACGATATGCGCGTTGCCAATGACAAAACCGACGCCGTCCAGAACGTCACAACTTACACGGTTGGATTTATGGCCACCACCGCTAGCCGGCTGTTGCTGATAAACACATCCAATAACGGCAACGGAAACATCAATTTATCCAACAGCGCTGATGCGGAATACGGAAAATATCACTTCGATGCGACGTCCGCCAATGGGCTGTCCCAGGCCATACTGGATGCTGTCAACAGCATTATTTCGCGTACCAGCTCTTTTACCGCACCGGTGGTCCCGGTGACGCGCACCACCAGCGGCGATAAAATCTACATGGCTTTTTTTAAACCGCTGGAGGAGAATTTTTGGGAAGGCAATGTCACCAAATTCGGCCTCAACGCGAATAACGAAATTATTGGCAGCGACGGATATTCGGCCACCTGGCCAAATGGATCCATGCGCGATGACGCCACACCTTACTGGGCCACCATCGACTGGGCCGATACTTCCAAAAGCAACGGGATCCACAACAGTAGCCGTAAGATTTACACCTATCTGGGAGCCGTTAAAAATCTGACCGATACGGCCAATCGCTTTGCCGCCGACAACCACAATTTGACTGCCATGATGCTGGGTCATCCCAGCGATATTAGCGTAAATGGCAATCCCGTTAGCGGCAAAGAAAAGGTGATCAACTATATCCGTGGAGCGGATGTGCTGGATGAGGATGCGGACACGGATGTCGATGAAAACCGGTCGTTTATCACTGGTGATGTCCTTCACAGCGAGCCATTGGTCTTTACCTATCAGTATGCCAACGGCAGCGCCAAGACCCTGGTTTTCTTTGGAGCCAACGACGGCATGCTGCACGCGGTTTTGGATGAAATCGATCCGGATGTGAACGTTTCCGGTGACGAAATCAACCGTGGCACGGAAGCCTGGGCCTTTATTCCACCGGATCAGCTCAATCGCTTAAAGTACATTCTGGAAGGCAATTCTCACAGAGATTATGTGGATTCGAGCCCCAAGATATATTTCCATGATGTGGATGAGGACGGACAGGTTGATTCCGGCGATGGGGACCGGGTCATTCTGGTTTGCGGTCAACGCAAGGGCGGTTCGAGCTATTTTGCGCTGGATGTTACCGAACCGGATGCACCCAAATACCTGTGGCGCATCGGAAGCGCAAATGATGCCGTGACCGGTACGATCCAGCTGTCAAGCATATACCGTAATGCCGGCGGATCCTTTCAGGATGGTGATAGTCTCAGGTTGTGGAATGGGTATTGGGAAGGTGTCGGTGAATGGGCTGATGCTGCTATGGTGGTTAACGATGAATTCGACAATGTGTTTGTCACCTATGATGCCCGAACGTTATATTTCGACGTGGGCAAATGGGTGGGAAACCTGACATCGGGCATGTTTCAGGACTGGCGCGATAAGATTCCCACGGGGCCGTTTGTCTGGGGTAAAATTATTTCCATGACCTCTACCGATCCGGATGTGGTCATACCGGAGCTCGGCCAGAGCTGGTCTGAACCCGAATTCGGCCGGGTTAAGACTTCCGATACCGATACATCCGGCACAGCGGTGTTTTTTATCGGGGGCGGATACAGTGACGATAATTCGGTCGGAAAAGCCTTGATTGCCGTAAATGTATTTACCGGTGCGGTGGTCGAAAAATTCACAACCGGAATGAACTATAGCGTGGCCAGCACCGTTAAAGTGGTTGATGAAGACGCTAATGGGTTTGTGGATAAAATCTATGTTGGCGACCTGGGCGGGCAGATGTGGCGTTTCGGTCAGGTTACGACGGATTCCGCTGCCAATCCGCTGAGTTTCCCGGACTGTGACGAGAATATCCACAACTGGGTCGGTCAGATTTTGTTCACAGCGCCGGCCTATGTGGTTGAATCAAAGACTTATCGGCGGAAATTTTTCTATCCGCCGAGCGTGACCCTCGAAAAGGGATATGATCTGGTATTTATGGGAACCGGTGATCGCGAGAATGCCTGCGATACGACGGGAGACGCGGATCGAATTTACGCCGTTAAAGATGTTCATGGGACCGCCACCCTGTCAGAAGCCGATCTCGTTGATGTGACCAATCCAGCGGCTGCGGTGCCGAATCTGAGCAATACCAGTGGAGATGTGAATCTCGACGGGAACGCCGATCAAGGCTGGTTTATGCGCCTTGTCGATAATTTGGGTGTGGCAGCAGGAGAAAAGGTACTGGCGCGGGGTGTCGTTTTTTATAAAACGTATTATTTTACGACCTTTACCCCGAATGACAATCCCTGCCTACCCGGCGGAAATGCCCGGCTTTATGCTTTGGATTACTTGACCGGCGCGGCGGTTATTGCTTTTACGGATACCGACGGCGATGGCGACAATGACTTAACCCGCAGCGTTCTTTTAGGCGGTGGCATCCCTTCCAAGCCGGTAACTGTAATTACCGCTGAGGCTACAAAACTTTTTATTTCGGTTGGAAGCACCATTCCGAATACTGCGAGTCAATCCGTCGGAGCGGGTATTGTGGCCTTAGACCCACTTTACCCACCGCGGAATTTCTTTTACTTGTGGTGGCGACAAATTTTTAATTAAAGCGCAGCGCTCCATCTCCATACAATCAAAAAGCCCCCGGGGACGTGCACCCAATTGCATGTCCCTGGGGGTTTGATCGCTTTGAACGGGGGCCCACATCTTTCCGGAAGTATCATACGGATCCCGTTCCTTTTTCATGCTTTCGATTCTGCTGTGATAATCCATGTGCATGTCGCTGCCAGCGGCTCCGGTCATTTCCTGCAGCATCTCACCCCCTGCGCGAAGGCATTTTACCTATTTTTTCCCCGAGCATAAAGAATTCTTACTTATTTTACACAAAATTATATATTTTTGTTACCTAAATTACACATTTATCCGCTTTCAGAAGTGGAACTTTTTTTCATATATATTTTAAATTATTGAAAATTATATAAATTTTGAATAAAGGAGTTTTGGTATATTTCTTGCGATCCAATAGCCACAAAGCGCATCCCAACTTATTTATTTGAATCGGCGCCAGCGCATTTCACATAAAATTATCCCCGGATAAAAAATCTGGCTGCCGGCAAAAAATGCGCTTCAGCCTTTGTGGCTCGAATCAGCTATTGCACGCTGAATTTAGATTATCTTTTAATTCTTATTAGTTATATAATATTTTGTCGGACTTTTTATTGACACGCTAACGGTTTTACTATAATTTTTCTTCCGGATGCTTGGTTATTCTACATTTATGGAATTTATGTTCGCTCAATACACGACGATGAAAGCGAATTTGCCAAAGCAATAAAATAAAGCCTTCGTGGACTCCGGAAGACCCTTTTTGAGGGCTTTTTCTATTATCCCGTGATAATGCCAAATCCCGAGTAATCGGGAGACGGAAAGCTGCGGGTCCGCCGGAGGCGGACGGCCGGGTTGCCTGAGGGAAGAGGCCGTCCGGTTTTTTATTTGCGATGGAGGATGGAGATCATGAATAAAAAAGGGGGTTTTTCACTTTTCGAGCTCCTGATCGTTCTTGCCGTTATTGCGGTAGTGTCGGCGATTGTCACACCGAACATCATCAGCTGGCGCAGCAATGCCAAATTAAGAGGCGCTACCGGCAACCTGAAAGCCGACCTCGAAATGGCTAAAATAAAAGCCATAAAAGAAAACAATTTTGTGGCCATCAGATTCGAGGGCAATGCTTATGAGATTTTCGTGGATAAAAGTGATGACGGCATTCGTGATGTCGACGAGCCACTCTTAAAGACCAGAACGCTTCCGGCGGGTGTCGCATTTGATTTTAGTCCACCAAATTGGACCTTTACAAGTCATGTTGCAACCTTCACCGCAAGAGGCACCGCCGGCAAAGGCACTGCAGTTCTAACCAATACCAAAGGCGATCAGAAGCATATTAAGGTCGAAACTTTAGGACGAATATGGATAAAAAAATAAACTAGATCGATGCCATAACGGAGAATATTTTATGAAAGACAACCATGATAAGATATCGCCGCTAAACAATAAGAAAGGCTACATGCTTGTGGAAGCCTTAATTGCCATCGCCATATTTTCAGTCGGGTTTATGGCCGTCGCGACCCTGGTTTTTTCTTCCTCACGGAATAATATAAACGGCAATAGACTAACCCAGGCAAATATGTTTGCCAGAGAAAAGATGGAAGAGCTTAAAAGCAAAACAGACCTGACTGAATTAGACACTTCAGTCGGCCCGGAAACCGTCGGGGGTATCTTTACGCGGACCTGGACGGCCAGTGATCCTTTGAATTTTGGTACATCCAGAGAAATTCAGGTGACAGTTAGCTGGGTCAGTAAAGGCCAAAATCGCAGCGTTGTTATGAAAACGATAACCAAAGGCAGTGGAATATGAATAACGTTCATTACACATGTGTGCGGTGGAAAGATTTAATCACCCCGGACAAAAACCGTGAACATGGTTTTACCCTCGTAGACATTTTGGTAGGGCTTGCGATGGCTTCTATCGTTATGGCCGCCATCATCAGCCTTTTTACATCCGTTGGGCGTTCATATACCATCCAGAATGTTGCTGCGGATGTCCAGCAAGTTACCCGTGCCGGGGTTGAACATATGACGCAAAACATAAGGATGGCCGGGCTCGACCCACTTGGTACTGCCGGGGCCGAGATCAAGGAATTTACAGCCGACAAAATCCGCTTTACGCTGGACAGATGCAATCTGCCCGTTGGCGGACCGGAAGGCTGTGGTTCCCCGGATGGCGACGTTGACGATAAATTTGAAAATGTTACGTATCGATGGGATCCCGGTGAGCGAAAACTCAAACAGACGCTATATGCAGGCACTGGAAGCGTCTATACGGAAACCCTGGTTGAAAATGTCAGCAATTTAAGTTTCACCTATTTAGATAAAGATGACGGTCTGACGTCAGACGTTACGGCCATAAGGACGGTAGTTATTGCGATGACGGTAGAAGATCCTGCCGGTCGCGGTGGGATGATAAAACGGACCTATTCTGCTCGTGTGCGCTGTCGCAACCTGGGTCTGTAATCACAGCTTCGGCTGTAGTAAAAAGAGGAACTCCTACGATGCAAAAGCTGGCAAGACAAATTAAAAGTGAGGATGGCTACTTTTTGATTATATCCACCATGATGCTGTTGGCGCTGATTACGATCATCAGCGTTGCGGCTTCAAACACGGCCAGAACAGAGGTGCAGGTTGCCGGAAACGACTTGATCTATCAGCGCAATCTTTACCTGGCTGAAGGTGCCGCCATGCAGGCGGTTGACGAGTTGCAAAATGCCACCAATCCCAGAGATCCAGCCGAAGTGCCGTTTGTTGATCCGGGGCTTAAAGCGGTTAATGACGAGAACTTTAAGAACGAGTGGGAGGAAAAATCCCAGCCCGTTAAAACGAGTCTGGATTCCAGCGGGAAAACCAGTTTTAGAGCCGGTTACGAGGGAGCCCCTCCAGGCTATTCACTGGGTCTGGGCAAACCCAAGGTGCATGGATTTGCCATTTACGGGCGCACCGAAAAGCAGGGCGTAACCGTCATAAAAATCGGTTATCGGAGAGCATTTTAGCTCTTGAAATGCGGTGCAGGAGATTTTACATGGTTAATTTCAACGATTTGAACACTTACATGGTTAGATTAAGATCCGAGCGCGAACTGCGGTTGCTGGCCATTGGGTTTTGTGTACTGACGGCCGCTGTCCTGTTTTTTGGCGCCCTGCCGGCACGCGGCGAAGTTGATCTGGCGGATGCGCCGCTGTTTACCAAGATCAATCCGCCGCCCCCCAACCTGATGATCCTGCAGGATGATTCCGGCAGCATGACCTATGAAATTTTGGTTCAGGGAGAATATGATGGAAAATTCCCGAACCCGGATCGTTCAGATACCGAAGGGTTCTGTTATCTTTTCGATAACATGGGTGATGGTTACAATTATACGGATTCTGGAAGACATATGGAGGAGGAGGACCGGAAATACTGGCGTTCCCAGTGGCATGAAGTCAACGCAGTTTACTACAACCCCAATATCGTTTACGAGCCCTGGCCGGACCACGCCGGGAAAGCCTTTCAGCCAGCCGATATCGATAGACCTTTGGTTCATCCCTTGCAGACCAAAACGCTCGACCTGGATGGGGATTCATTCAGGATCGACGTAGACAATGATGGTGATGGAAATGGTGATGGCAAGCTCAGTATTGCTTGGTCCCATTATTTCGTGAGATCCACCAATGGAACCGTTTACCTCGTGATCCTGAAAAACGGTGACATTTCTTATTATACCTTTACAACCGACAATGGCATCGAACCCAATGACAAAATTGAAATGCTCACGCTCGTATCGGCTGTAGATGTGCCGGCCGGCATTCAGCGGTCCTATGATGAAGCCCGCCAGAATTTTGCCAACTGGTTCACATACGGCCGCCGGCGCGAATTTGTGGCCAAGGCCGCCATTGCCCGGGTCATTCGTGATCTGGACGGCGTACGCGTTGGAATTTTGGGGATCAACAGCAGAATTGTTGCGCCGCTAAAACCGGTTAAAGCGGTCATCAGCGGCGAGTTCAAAGATGAATCCGATACGCTCATAGAAACCCTGTATGCCTATCGATCCAGTGGCGGAACGCCCCTGAAGACAGGCCTGAGAAAGATCGGTGAGTACTTTCGGGTAAACGACGGTGATCTGGCGGGAGCGGAGGGGGATCCGCCCTATCCGGCAGATGGCGGGGATTGCCAGCAATCGTTTACGATCATTGTCACCGACGGGTACTATAGTGATGAGAATTACAATCCGACGACGGTGGGCAATGCCGATGGCGATACGGATAACGCAGCGTGGGGCGGCGGTAAACAGCCCTATGCCGATGCATACGATGTTACCCTGGCTGATATTGCCATGCACTATTATGCGATCGACCTGATCCCGGCAATGGATGATAAAGTGCCGACCAATAAATGGGATAGGGCCCCTCATCAGCACCTGGTTACCTTCGCGGTGGCCTTCGGGGTTTCCGGGACCCTCGATCCGAAAGCGTATGAAGATGACCGCACCAGCGCAGACTATATGAAATCAAAAACCAGCGGCGCTTACGTGGATTGGCCCGAAGTGACTGACAACCGCCAGCCTGAATCCATCGATGATCTCTGGCACGCTACGGTAAACGGCAGAGGCGTCTTTGTCAACGCCGGCGAGCCCCAGAAGCTGGTGGAAGGGTTGCTGGGAATTATCAAAGACATCAAGGAACGGCAGCCGACATCCACCGCCTCGGTGACGGTCAATGGAGACTATCTGTACGGCAAAGTCGGACCGGATGTAATTATTTTTCAGGGAAGCTACAGTTATATCGATAACGAATGGGGCGGGGATGTAAAGGCTTACCGGATTGATGAGCTGACCGGCAGCGTAATCATTGATCCGCTCTGGTCGGCGGCTGAAAAACTGCAGACCAAGGCCTGGTATACCCGAAAAATTCTCACTTTTGACGGGGACACATCGGGCCAGCCTTTTGATTACAGCGAATTAACAGCCGACCAGAAAGTCAAACTGGGCCCGGAGGCGAAAAAGGTTGTCGAATTTATCCGGGGCAAAGACCCTGACAGCGACGGCAATCGATCCAACATGCTGGGAGATATTGTGCACTCCTCGCCCGTATTTAGCGATGGCGTTGTCTATGTGGGCGCCAATGACGGCATGCTGCATGCATTTAAAGCCGGTGACGGAACCGAAATCTTCGGTTATGTGCCCAATCTGGTATTTGATCACCTCAAGGATCTTGCCGATCCGGACTATGATCACCGCTATTATATGGATTTGACGCCCACAGTGCAAAAAGGCGAAAGCCTCCTGGGCCGGTCCGGCGACCAGGTGATACTGGTGGGCGGCCTGGGTAAAGGCGGTATGGGATATTTTGCCATAGACATTACGAACCCGCTTGCCATGAGCGCAGGTCAGGTTTTGTGGGAGTTTCCGCGCCAGGATACATTGGCGGAAGATGCGGCGGATATGGGATATTCATTCAGTAAGCCTGCGGTGGTGCGATCGTACAAGGCAGCGCCTTCCTGGATCGTCATCACCGGAAACGGCTACAACAGCCCAAACGGTGACGCGGTGCTGTTTATCCTGGATCCCATCAGGGGTGATGTCATTAAAAAAATCGCAACCGCGAGCGGGCCCGACAACGGCCTCTCCAGCCCGATTGCCGTTGACGTCAACCAGGATGACGTGGTGGATTTTGTCTATGCCGGTGATCTCAAAGGCAACCTCTGGAAATTTGATTTGATCAGCGGCGAGGTCATAAATTGGGGTGTGGCTTTTAGAGACAGCGGCGGCAGGGCGGCTCCCCTGTTTGTGGCCAGAGACCCGGCGGGCGCCCCCCAGCCCATCACCTCCAGGCCGGATGTCATGTTCCACCCTGAAAAGCACGGTTTGATGGTCTCTTTCGGAACCGGGAAATTTCTGGGCCTCGATGACTATTCAGATATTCAGACCCAGACAATTTACGGTCTCTGGGATTACGGCGACACGGTTTTTCAGCCCATCGACGGCTGGAGCCTGGATAGCGCCAATGAATATCTGGGAGTATTTCAGAGCCGAAACGAAACTGCCAGACAACTTTCCAATCCCTATCTTTCAGAACAAGTTCAGCTTTTGAGACAGACGGCAACTGATTTTGAGGTCGATTTTTCCGGAACCAGAATAACGGCTCGGGTCTTGACTGAAGACCAACCATTCTGGGATACCGAACCGGACTTCGACAACCCCGTCATTCAATTGCCCGATCCAACCAACGACAACGTCAATAACGCCGGCTGGTACCTGGATCTAAACATTTATCCCGGTGAGCGGATCATCGGCGACGTCATATTGAGAGATGGCATTTTGATCGCCATCGGCTTTATTCCCGAACAAAGCCTCTGCAGCGCGGGGGGCGAGTCTGTTTTTATGGAACTCAATGCCTTCACCGGCGGTTCAATCGGGGCCATTCAGTTTGATATTAATGATGATGGTGTCGTTGATGAGAATGATTTGGTCGAAGTCGAAATCGATGGAAATATGGTTAAAGTTCCGCCATCCGGCTTAAAGCTAACGGGCCTTGTTCAACCGCCGGCCATCATCAAACTGGACGAGAAAAGAGAGAAGAAATATATGAGCTCCTCCGGCGGTGGTATTGTTGAGATTACTGAAAAGGCGGCCAAAACCGGCATTGCCTATTGGATGGAGCTCCGAGAGTAGCGCCGGCCGGTCAACCTTCCGGGATCATCTTCCGGATTGAAAAAGAAAAAGCGCCTTGCATCTTCAGCTGCAAGGCGCTTTCGTTATATGCTATCAAGGCGCTGCCTGCAATTACTGCACGGGTGAGCGGATTTTTGATCCCGGTTCAAATTCTTTATCGGCATTGGTTACAATCACCGTGGCGGTCGTGTTTTCGGTGTGAATGACCAGTAATTCTGCAAAATCAACCGGGAGCAGAAATAATTTATCTTTCTTTTTGGGATGAAGCTGCTCGGATACCTGATCGTATACGCTGTAGAATTGCCCGGGCAGCACCCCGTCTTTTTTGCCTTTATCGATAAAGGCAATCATCTGGTCGCCAATGAGCCTGTTGTGATCTTCGGCTTCAATGATTTTGCCTTCCAGGCCCTTGGGGCTGTCTTTTAAAATGACCTCGGGTATGCGCCGGTAATAGGGCATTAACTTGTCTTCAAGATTAATCGGGCGGTAAGATTCGATTACCGTTCCGATGGCATATTGGGGCTGTACCTGGTTAATTTCGACCACACCGGTCAGTAAATGTTGAATGCCGATGTACTGGTTAGTGAATCGATCCCGGATCGGTTTTAATGTCCGATAAACAGTGTAGCGCTTGCCGAGCGCGAGTTTAGAATTACCTTCCGGCCGGATATAAACAATGTCTTCCGTACTGATCATTACTTTGGTTTCCAGCACCTTAAAAATAGCGCCTTGCGGCGCCACCGCTTGCTTGCGAATAAAACCGACTCGATCCAGAGCGGTATAATCATAGTGGATGAGATCTTCCAGAGTGGGCGGCGCTACTCCCGTTTTCTTTTCGCTGATTTTTTGAGAGCCGGCTCGACGTAACAAGCGAATGCGCTCGCCCGGGTAAATACGATGGGGATTGGCAATCTGACTGTTTTCCTGCCACATCTCCGGCCATAACCAGGCAGAATCAGAAAATTTACGGCTAAGATCCCAGAGCGTATCGCCTTTCTGAATCGTATAGTAAAATCCGGTTTCATGCTCAATTACTTTTTCGATTTCGGCGGCTGCCAGCGAAAACGGCATTACCAGAAGCATTGTCATCAAGATCGCTAACCACATTTTAATTCGGAGGATTATTTTAAAATTCATCTGAAGCCCCAATTCGTTTTAAGTTTGAAGTAATATCAAAAATCAATTTATTTATAATAAGATTACCTGTTTATGGCC
>JBFFCW010000068.1:0-13511 GCA_041559695.1 Desulfobacterales bacterium | reverse complement strand
TCATTTTTGAAGACGATCCTTACGGCGATTTACGATTTGAAGGCCGGCACCTTCCGCCGATCATGTCTCTGGATACCAGTGGCCGGGTGATTCACATGCGCTCAACCTCCAAAACCTTTGCACCCGGATTACGGGTGGCCTGGACTATCGGACCACCCGATATGATCCGTAAAATGGTTGTTGCCAAACAGTTTGTCGATGTAACCACCAATACCCTGGGCCAGTACATTTTACTGGAATTTATTCGCAGCGGATTATTGAAAAAGCGGATTAAATTGAACAACCAACACTATAAGCGCAAGCGTGATTTTATGCTTGAACAGCTCGAAATCCACTTCCCCGACCCGGTGCAGTGGAATCATCCCGCCGGTGGATTCTTTATTTTTGTCAGATTACCTCAAACCATGGATGCTTCGAAGCTGCTCACCGAAGCCATTGAACATAAGGTCGCTTTTGTGGCCGGCGAACCGTTTTTCATCGACCATGGCGGAACCCATACATTTCGACTGTCCTACTCGCAGTCCGGCGAATCCGTCATTGAAGCAGCTGTGGCTGAACTGGGAAAGCTGATTCAAAAGAGGTTGACCCGTTGAGCCCGTTACCGCCTTGTCCTGTTCGTCGGTGGCAGACAGATTGGAGATCGGTTTTAGCGTCCTTCAGTTCTCTGCGGAGAGTAATAGATTCGCATGGTGTTGCGATCGATGACTTTTAAGGCCACCAGGTCCATCTTTTCATGAACTAAATAACCGAAGAACTGTTCATCCGGACCGATGATTTCCAGAAACCCGGTGGTCGTTTGCAGCAAGCTGTCAAAGATACTGTCCGTGGTCTGGGTGTTTTGCCTTAAAATTTCCACCCAGTTTTTTTTGTCGTCTTCAAACTTGATCCAGCGACTGCTGACCACCAGGGTGTTGCCGTCCTCTTTAGGATCGAATAAAACGGCATGTTGCGGGATGTAATAAATGATGTACCGGGGCCAGTTGGTTTCCAATTCTTGCTGAATCTGTTGTTGTTTATTCGCCCGCAGGTCCACAAAGCGGGGTCCGGTGTCAGTGGCGCAGGATACCACCAAAAATCCAAAAAGAAGCATCAGGCCGGTCCATTTCAAACGCATGTATCAACTCCTTTGAGATTTCAGAATTCGATTAAATTTTGGTTCGGTAAAATCCCCCCGCTTCCCAACGGGTATTTTGCTCACCAAGGTTTTTTTATCAGGCTTTTAGCGAAATAGATCATTTACAACAATAAAAAGGAAGGTTTTTTTACGGTTGAACGGTTTTACAAAATAAAAAGGCAGTTCATTTTGGAACCGCCTTTCAACTTGAGGTCAATGGTCAATGGTTATTGGTCAGGTGATCGGTCCGGCAACTTTTTTCAATTCGACCCCGTCTACCACCATGAACCAGTCATCGCCCTCCGGGTATGGCGGGTGCTGGACCTCAAAGGTTGTGGTGATAAACAGGACACCCACCACAAAGTCATCTCCCTTGAAACTTTTCAGCGGTCCGGTTACGGTGGTTGCAGATTTTCCCTTTACGCGCCGATAATCAATTCCGCCATCTTCATGGATGGTTAAGTGAAATCCAACACCCTCCCATGTTCCAACATAGGCTCTTTTTTCTTCCGGCACCGGGATTGAATTACAGCCGGCCATCAGGCAGATGAAACCGGCCGCGACCAAAACCAAAACGAATCGGTAAAAGTTCTTACACATCAAAGCCCCCCCAGGCTTGGTCATCATTAGCAGACACAGGGTCTGAATTTTGGTTTGCTTTGTGCTGATAATGGGGGCAATATGGATTTTGGCGGTATCTTCTTTTGACCGCAAAAAAAAGTCCTGGTCCCCCAAAGATATTATCCGCCAAAATTCATATAACTTTAGTTTTATTTAAACCGCAGCATTAAAAAAATTAATCCGACCCAGGAAATTCCCATGACAATTCTTAATGAAACCGCCCGTCTGGTAAAGGCCAAATTGGCTTCAGAATACGAAGCCGTAACCGTTGAGCGGGTAATGATTGGTATGTTTTTTAGCGGGATTAAATTATCCAATGGATTCGCCGGGCTCAGCTATACCCCGGTCAAGGATGTTCCCCAGGCGGTGTGCTGCCCGAGCTCCGCCGCAAGAATTTTTGATCCCATTAAAATATACGGAATGCCGGCTGCGGAAGTACTAACAGCGCTGACTTCCAATGAGCCCATCAAAACGGCGGTTGCCATTGCCACCTTAAACGCACTCAGCGCTGTTTGCTGGGAGCGCGGATTAGCAGGTGATTACTGCATTCAGATGAATTCCGATGCCATAGATGCTGTTCGGATGCCTGCCGATTGCTCGGTGGCCGTCATCGGTGCCTTTGTCCCCGTCTTACGGAAATTGAAGGCCCGCGGAGGCCGCTGGTGGGTCATCGAGCAGGATCCCCAAACCCTCAAAGCCGATGAAATGCCCCACTTTATACCCGCTGATCAATCCGGGGAAACCATTGCAGCGGCGGATGTGCTGATTATCACCGGGGTTACCCTGGTCAATCACACCCTGCAGCCCATTTTAGCAGCCGCGCGCCCGGATGCTGAAATCGCCGTTATCGGACCGACAGCCAGTTTGCTGCCGGATGCCCTGTTTGAGCGCGGCGTTCGTGTGGTGGGGGGTGTGCGGGTTAAAAAACCGGATGAATTGCTTGATGTTCTGGCTGCCGGGGGTTCCGGGTATCATTTTTTCGACAAACTGGCACCCCGGATGGTTATTGAAAAGCCGTCCTGATTCTTTTGAAATTCTAGTCGTAGGACAGGGTAATTTCGGGGGTGGGCGGATGGATAATTTTCATTTTCTCTTGGGCCTGTTGATGCCGTTTGAGCACATCTTGCACTACGGCTTGCGCTGATTGGAATTTTTCATCACCGTAAGTGGATTTATACTGCTTGATTTGTTGTTCGATCAGCGCGACGATTTGCGTGTGTTTTATCAGTTCGCCTCTGGAAAATCCCTGATGAAGGCCTTCAGTGATTATTTCAACCACGTCATAATCATATCCCAGGTCTTTAAAATCGCTCTGGCCCGGCTCCAATCCGGCAGTCGGTTCGCGCTGGATGATTTTTTTATCGAGACCCAAAAAGCCGGCCATTTCTCGCACGAGCCGCTTGGGCAAACCGGCGATGGGGCTGAGGTGTACGGCCCCGTCCCCGAAAAGGGTATAATAACCGATGCCGAAATCTTCATCCCGGTTGCCGGTGCCTGCCAGAATTTTATTTTCCGTCGCGGCTTTGGTTGACAGCACATTGGCCCGAATCCTGGAGATCATATTGCCTTTATGGAATTTGTTTTCAAACGCCTCCGGGTTGGTTAACCGAAAAGATTCAACCAGGTTTTCAATGGGGTGGGTTTCGCAGCGGATATTCAGAGACCTGGCGACCGCCTCGGCATCGGCTTCGTCCCGGGTCGGGTTGACACGCGACGGCAAAATATATCCGATCAGCTCGAGTTGCGGATGATTTTTTGCACGTTTTGCATTATAACGATCAAAGGCTGTATGGATCAGCGCGGCCGCCGTACTCGAATCGACGCCACCCGATAATCCGATGACACACCCGCTGGAAGCGGTTTCCAGCACCACGTCGATGACAAAATCACCAATTTCCCTGCAGACCTGTTTGCAATCCATGGTCGCCAGTTTTATTTTTTTCATTTTATTCTCCAGCTGGTCCTATGTCACTGGTATTGCACCAAAAGTCAAGTATTTTAATGAAGCTTGTCCGCGCCGCTTTCGCTCTTGGCGTTGTCAATCAAACTTATAAGATTATGTTTTGGAACAGCTAAATGATCGCGTCAGCCGGTGCTTGCTGCAACGGTCATTGGGACGGAGGGTAAACCATGAATTTTAAACATACAACCAGCCGGACAGTTTTTATTTTGAATAAAACGGCACCAATAGAACAGTACGAGAAAGTAAAGTTTCCGGTGGGAGCGGATTTATGAAGTAAAAAAGGGTGGTTTAATCTCCGCTCAAAAACCGGTCCAGCTCGGTTTTCAGGGTGCGCCAGCCGCGGCCGACTTTGATGGCTTTGATGCGGCCTTCGGCAATGTATTTAAGGTAGGTGGGGCGGGAAATCTTGAGGTACACACAGGCCTCTTTGGTGGTATAAACGATTTCCTGGCCGTTTCCATCAAATCCGTTGCTGTAGCTGCCATTGCGCCGGTCAAAACCGCTGCTTCTGTCGGATTTTTTGCGACGATCTTCGCCGCTTCTGCGCTGCACGATGTGATCATTTATCATAAATACCGCCTGATGCGTTTCAAATATCGAGAAATTCTCCTGGCTTTCTACTGCTTACTGGTATCGGCAAATCATCGGTTTTTCTTTAAATCTTTTTGGCAAACCCTTAAAATTGGATGTGATAATTAAGCTTTAAATGATAAAAGGGGGGATGAAAAGTATTTTTTTGAAAATCGCAAATGATGTGTAAAATACTGTAAAATTAAGTAAAATGCTGTCAAATTTAATCAAAAACGAATGGATTCTGCCGCCTGTTTTGTAAAAAAAAGTTTAAAAATCGCATCCTCCTAAAAAGATCGCCCCCGCACGCTTGCCCGGCCCCTGTAAACATTCTGTTCCGGCGAACTGTCAAATGCTGTCAAATACGGTAAAATAATGTAAACACATGAAATTACTGTAATTTTATGCTTGATCCACTCCTTTATTTCTGATAAGCAGTATTCAATCATGCTGGCGCGTACCTCATTCAGAGAAGCGATTTTCATCTGGAATACGGGCTATGAAGCTACGAGACGGCATGTTGTACGGGGGGATAAACTTTCCCGTTAGAGGAAGGGTTATGATTAGGAAGCCGACGCCTTATTTTTTATTTTGGGTTCTTTTTTATTGCTGCTTTTGTCACATGATAGTGGAAAGTTTATCTCCCTCCTTTTCAAAAATCGATACGCCATTCCCTGCCAACAAACGCCCAGACGCGCATACGATTATGCTGTTGTTTAAACCGCTTAAAGATGATGGGCGTCCCCTTTTTTAGGCCTTTATCTGAACCGCACATCTGCGATTTTTCTATCTTAGAAATCCACAAATATTCAAAAAAAAATGCCATCTGCAATTCAGTGATTATCGTATAATTTTAGGTTCTGGCTGCAGCCGGTCATGCAAAGAATAATCCGGCTGCCCGCCGGAATCAACCACTTCTAAAGAATATGAGCGAAATTGCCGATAAATACAGCGAGGAGAACGTTTTAGGAGTAAATAAAATGTTTGATCAATTTGTCAATGCAATCGGCAATGTGTGCATCGTCCTGCTGGTGGGCTTTGGAATTGTGGCCCTGCATAAATTAAGCAGCAAACAAGCTCGCAAAAACCAGGACTCAATGGAATTTTACCTTTACAAAATTTCGCGCATAACCGGACACAGCGAATATGATGTTTTCTGCAAATCTGCCGAGGACTGGCCGGTAGCCGCGGTTTCCAAAGAAAAAATCAAAGCAGACTTTAAGAATTATTTAAACCACAATGTAGTTCCGCCTTACGTGAATCACTTTGTCAGGGAAAATAAGCACCATATCGACGAACTGAACCTGCCGCGATTCTAAAAAGGGAAGTTTCATCTTTTAAGTATCCGTATTTGCAACGGGTACATGTCGCTTCTAATTGTCTCTTATTGTCAGCTTGATCTCATCCGAATTGGCTTTGAGTTCCGGCGCGTACATGGCGTATGCTCTGGCGGGCAGGGCGTTGAACCTGCCGGGAATTTCCGCCCGCAGCCGATAGCTGACGCTGTGTTTGCCGCGCGCCAGCCGGCGCACAAAGAAAGCCACTTTCTGATCGCGAAACTCCACGTACGCCCCCATCTCATTGCCGGTGTAGCCGCTGCGCACCTCCACCGGCTCAAAACCGGCGGCTTTCATATCTTCAAAGACCAGGTACTCATAGTCATTTTTACTCTCAACCACCAGCTCCACTTCAACCCGGTCGCCGCTTTTTAAAGCGGCCAGATTTTCGAGCGGTTCGCGCTCGTATTTTTCGACCTCGCGATCCACCACCTGCCCGCGGGAACCGGCATCTTTTATCTTTTTTTCGACTTCTTTTAACCGAAAAACCCTGCGCTGCACTTTGATCTCAAGGCCCGCTTTGGTGATAAAGTCTTCCAGGGTAAAATAATCCAGGTAGGCATTAAAATAGACGGGGCCCTTGCCGGTTTTTTTCAGCGTGATCGTGTGGGTGCCGGTGGGGATTTGTTTGCCTTGGAGAATGAATCTGTTGTCAAAGGTAAACAGGTTTTCGGCGGTGATCCGAACCGTTTTCATCTTTTGATTGTTAAAAAAGATGTCCAGGGTTAAATCCGGCATGGCTTCACCGCTGGCGGCCAGGTAGTCGGAAAAGGCCTCTACGATCACGGCTGTGTCGCGGGTGCTGTTCCAGTAAGTGGCGTGCTTGCGGTTGTTGAGCAGATACTTGACCAGGCCGGATGCCGTTTCACCCGATGGATCCGTTTGCGACAACAGCTTCAGATAGTAAGCATGGGCTTCATATTCGGAGCCGTACCAGTACCACCAGTAATTGGAGTTGGGGAGATTCAGATAGGCGGTCTGGTTTTCATCATCGCGCACCAGAAACTGTTCGATGTTTTTGATGATCATGGCAAGTTTTCGGCTGTCTTCGGCTTTGACCAGGGCCATGCCGAACATGGCTTTGGCATAGACCGCCAGCGAATTACGATCGCGGTACAGATAGTCGCACATTTTTTTGTTTTCGAACGCTTCATCGGTCAATACCATATAGACAAAGGCATCCAGATTGCCGGCCCGGGATTTGCCTTTCTTTTGGGTGCGGTCCCAGAGTTTCAGGCGCTCAATTTCTTTGGCCTGATAATCTTTGAGCCACTGAACGCCCCGTTCAATCACACCACCGGGTATCGTTAACGTGTTGTCACGGGCAATCTGCAGTCCATGGATGACCACAGCGGTGGTATGGGGATAGGAGCGTTCACCATAGCCGCTAAACCAGCCCCAGCCGCCGTCGGACAGCTGCATGGCAGCCAGACGTTTGACGCCGGCGCTGACCATGGCCGCCACCTCATCTTCGTCAAATACCGGGTTGTGGCGATAACGGCGCCACTGCCCGGCGCGCTGCTCATCGTCGCCGATTTCCTGAGCATTGAGATTGGCGCGCTTGTTTTGAATATCTGCCAAATTGACACCCATGCGCCTTAATGTTTGCTGGGTGATTACCGCCGGCAGAAAACGGTTTAAGGTCTGCTCGGTGCAGCCGTAAGGGTAGCTGACAAGATAAGGCAGGGCATCCACCATGGCGCCGGCCAGGGTCGGTGAATACCGCAGCTCCAGTCTGGATTGCGCCACCCGCCGCGCCGCCGGGACCTCAAATGTGACCTGAGCCCGGGTCTGGCTGGCCCGGATAACGCCGGTTTTGGGGACTTGCTTAACCATCCCGTGCACGTAAACCGGAAAGCGCATCTGCATGGCATCGGATTCTTCATCGGTCAAGGCTTTCATGCGGACCACCGCTTCGCCTTCTTTTAATACTTTCACACGCCAGTCCAGACGCTTTTGGCCGTTCGCGTCAACTAAGACCGTTCGTGTTTGTTTCTGGCCCTTGATCAGTGCCAGACAGCCACCGTCAATCTCCAGCAGGACTTTAGCGGACTTGCGGTTTTTTAAGTAATTATGAACGTTGGCAGAAAGCACGACCTCATCGGTTTCCACAAAAAACCGGGGGGCCTGAAGGCGCACGATCAGATCCTTGCGCGTGACCACATCGGCGCGACCCTCGCCGACCCTGGTTCCGTGACCCATGGCCCAAACATTCACCTTCCAGCCGGTCAGGTTTTCGGGCATGCTAAATTCCACCGCGGCTTTTCCTGCGGGGTCTGTGGTGATACTTCCCGACCAGAATGCCGTGTCGGCAAACTCGGTGCGCACGTCGGGCTGGACCAGGTCTCCAGGTTTTCCGGCCTGACGTTCCCTGTCGCCAAACCGGTCGGCAGCATCTTTTTTGAGCTGAACATCCGGGCTGGATGCATCGGCCACGGCCGGTGCCGGAGCCCGTGCCGCACCGGCTTCGGCCACAACCTTGGACCGGGCTTTTTTCGCTTCCAGGGCCTGCTCCTTGCCGGGGGCCGTCGGCACCATCAGATGCCCGAAGGCCCCGATAGTTTTCATCGGAATTTCGTTTTTCTTTAAGAGGTTGTTAAACCAGCGTGCCAGATTTGACTGCTGGTTCAGACGATGATGCCGCCGCCACTTCCAGAAAAAGCTTCTGATCTCCGGAACGTTGGAGCCGCCGGAAATATATTCCACCGCGCGGTCATAGACACTGATCACGGTGGACCCCTGAAAGGGTTCCCCGTAAAAATCCGTCAGCTCAAGGTTGAGCCGGGCTTTTTGTCCGGGACGATAGTCTGTTTTGGAAGGGGTGACCTTAACGTTGAGGACCCGCCGTTCGGGAGGGACCACAATTTCACGGATGTCGGTGTGCACCTTGCCGTCGTACACCGTGAGCGCCTCCACAAAAAAATTGGGCGTATCTCTTTTTGAAATCGGTATTTCCGCCACAGCGCTCTTTCCCCTCATCGGGAGCAATTTGGGCGGCAGGTAAACCCCGTTGACCGGGCGCACGAACAGCAACACCGCAGCGCCCTTGCGGTCGGTATTGACCTGCAGCCGCACAGTGTCTCCGGGCGCATATTCGGCCTTATCGGCGATCAGCTCGATTTTGGCAAAGCGGTAGGCGGCACCGTCATCGCCCGCTGCGCGCACGGTAAAAATATAGCCGCCTTCAATGGGATGATTTTTGGCATCGGTGACGGTGTAGGAGAGCCGGTATTGTCCGGAGCGGGAGGCCTGGATTTGCAGCGCAGCGCGGCCTTCGGCATCGGTATTTAGCGCCCATCGAGCAACCTGCTTTTCTTGTGGTTTGTTGTTTTGATAGGTGATGCGCATCAATTTCAGTTGACCCCGGCCGCGGACCGGTTCTTGATCCAATGTCTGGGCTTTGAAACTGGCCTTGATGGTATCGCCGACCCGGTAATGGCCGCTCTCCAGCCAGGCATACACTTTAAAGGGCTTGCGGGCTACCAGCACGTCTCCCTGCCCAACAACCGTACGCCGGGACTGATCGCGGACTTCGGCTTTGATGGTATAGCGGTGATCGCGGTCGCCGTGGATGAGTTTGGCCAGTCCGGTGTCGATGGTGATGTTGAGGGTACCGTCTTTGCCGATTTTGACTTCGCCGTCGGCCACAATTTCGGGCTGCCGGCGCGGCCAATCCTGCCACCAGGGCCAAATGGGCCGCAGGCAACCCCAGTTTTTCCAGCCCGGGTACCAGGGATAGTCATAGGCATACCACCAGTAACCGGGACCGTAAAACCAGTCCCAGTAAAACGATGGATACCAGCGGCTGTCGTGCTCGCTGCGCAGCACTTTATATGTTACCGTGGCTTCAGTGACCGGAGAGCCGAAGTAATAGGCGGCGTTAATCTTAGCCGTGATCTTTTCACCCAGCATGACCGGATCTGTCGGTGCTTCCACGGTTACTTCAAATTCGGGTTTTTTGTATTCTTCTACCCGAAACGTTTGGCCGCCGTAAACGCTGCTGTGGCCATGGGAAATGCGGTAGAGCCCCAGCGCGGCATCGGCCACCAGTTTAAACTCGCCTTGAATCCCGCCGTAGGCATCGGCCGTCAATGCCTGGGAATATATCTGTTCATTTTTGGGGTTGTGGATGCGCACTGTAAAACGCCGGCCGGCAAAGCTTGAGGTATCTTCCCGGTCGTATTTGGCATGCCGCACCCAGGCCTTAAACTTGACGGTCTGAGACGGACGATACACGGGGCGGTCGGTCATAATGAGGGTTTTGGTCTGGTTGTATTCGGCATCGTCGTAATTGGGATACCAGACATTGGTAAAGCCCAAAAAGGCCAGACGGCCTTTACCATCGGCTGCGGTGGCCAGCCAGGACATTTGTTGAGACATCTCGGCCGGGTTGATCACCACCAGGCCGTTTGCGCTGGTTTGCTTTTTTAAGCGCCGGTGAATCACGCGATAACGCTGGGTTCCTTTAATGCGCCTGGTGCGGTAGCCGAAAAAATCAATCTCCACCCCCGCAAGGGCTTTGCCGCTGACCGCATCGGCCACATAATAAAGCATCTGCTGTTTAAGCGGTTTTTTTACGATTACCGTGTCGGCAACCCAGATGACAATGCGGGAGCTGTTGCCCTGCGGCATTCTGGCAACCACCAGGTAAGACCCGGCCGCTTTGAGGGCATCCGGGAACTGGACCGTCACCTGCCGGTCCCAGTGACGTTTGTCGGGCTTCAGCGACATCTGCCAGGACGCCACCTGCTTGCCGGCATAACGGGTTTGATTTTCATGCACGATGCGCCAGCCGATATTGTTCAGGTTTATTTTTTGCCAATCCAGTCTGCCGGGCTGAGTGCGAATATAGGCTTTGACATCTTCCAGGAGCCGGTTGACCCGGATGCGGTAGGCCACAAACTCCACCTGGCTGCCGTTGCGGAAACGGTATTCAACACTGGGGGGTGTGCCTGCCGGCTGAACACCGGCCGGTTCAAATACACCCCAGTTTTTGATGATCTGGTCGATACGCTGCCGGGCGGCGGACCGGTTGTACGTTTCATAAATTTTCCAGTATTTGACGGCCCTGTCATATTGTCTGCGGTTTTCATAGATTTGCGCCAGCGTTTGAGCGGCATTACCGGCATAACCGCCTGTGGTGTCCTCAAGCATGGCTTTGAACATCTGAATAAAGTTATACGCCGCGGGCAGATCAAAGCGCCGCACCCCCACCGCCAGTTTGGTGATGGTTTCCTGATCGGTTAAGGTGTGCACTTCATAGGGGCCGCTTTGATCTTTTTCTTGATCTTCTTTATCCAGCGGACGCCTGCGGCCGTAAAAGGCGCCATAATTGACCAGGGTCTGGACGCCAAATTGCTGATGCAGAAAGGCGGCCCAGGTATAGTCCACATAAGGATTCAGCCCCGGATTAAGCTGGGCGGCGCTTGCCAGCAGCCAGCGCCAGCGCTCCCCGTCTGATGCAGCGGTTTCAAAGCTTTCTGGAAGTTTATGATACACGGGTTGGCCCGTATCATCCACCGGTGCCCCCTGGGTGCGCTGGTCATATTCATAGCCGTATCCGGGCTCATAATCCGGAAGCCGGGTGAGGTCCGTCAGATACTGCAGCCGCCAGGCCTGGTTGGCGCCGCGCTGCTGCTGAATAAAGCCGGCAAACTGCAGGTAAAATTGGGCGGCCTCTGATTTTGACGGATCTTCTTCCGCCGGCCCCATGGACTGCTGCATCAGCTGCAGGGCGCGAATCCGATCACGGGCAATGGCGTTGACATATTTGCCGCCGCCGCGGTGATGGCCGCGGTGGAATTCACCGGCCACCATATATCCCCCGTGGTTGTTCTGACTGTAACTGCGGGCGGCATCCTGCATCAGGCGCCAGTTGTCGGCGTGGCGCACAATGACGTTTTCGCGGAATGCGTCCAGTTCGTTTAATCGGTTTAGCTGGCGCAGGCATTGCCAGGCCCGGGTAAAATCGTTACCGACCTTTTTGGGGTCGTTTTGCATTTCCAGACTCAGTCGGCGATACAGGTCAAAGGCCTCTTGCCAGTTGCCACTGGTGTAAGCCTTTTGCGCCTGCCTGCGAATTTGAAGATGGGCAGCCTCTTCAGCCCCGGCAGATGCGGCCAGTAGTGAGACCGCGGCGATTAGAAAAATAAAATTTTTTAATTTCATAGACGGTGCCTCCAGCAGCAGCGCTGATCGTATGAATTATGTTTATGCTAGAATTTTATAAAGACCCAACCCGGCAGTCAAGATGGGCCGGACACCTTTTACATAACTTTTACCTAAATTGTATTTGTCACTTGAACAATGGGTTTTGTTTTAGTATCAACTAGAAGTGGTTTCAAAACCCCATCTCCCCGCTTTATGAAGCGGAATTTCGCATCTAATTGAAAGCGTATTTAAGGGGCTCAAAAGGCCCAATGGCTGCGTTGGCCTGCGAATTGAAATACTCACGTACTGACGTGTACGCTCCGTTTTCAATTCGCGGGACGCCTTGATGCACACCTTAATCTATCTGGAATCCATACGTAATCCCGCTTCTGCGGGGCCCTTGAACCGGATTTGAGATTTTGAAGCCGCTTCTAGCTGAAACGCAGAATGATCTGACTGCCTTACCGCAAAAGCCATATCCATGAATACGGATCAATTGACTGAGAAAATAATATCCGCAGCCAAAGCGGTTCATCGCGCCTCAGGGCCGGGGCTGCATAAAGCTGAATATGAAGAATGCCTCTGTTATGAGCTTGACCAGCGGGAGTTGTCCTATGAGCGGCAGAAACCGCTGCCGGTGCAGCAAAATTATAAAGGCCGCATCCTGGATTGCGGCTACACGCTGAATCTGGTGGTTGAGGATTCGGTAATTGTGGAATTAAAGTACTGTGAAAAAATTGAATCCTTACACAAATCACAGCTGCTGGCATTTCTAAAACTTTCAGGCCTGAACCGGGGCCTGCTGGTGAATTTTAATGTTCCGGATCTGCAGGATGGTATTGTGCAAATCGAAAACCATCACAAGAAATAATACCGCATCATTTGTCTTTCCCCGTATCAGTTCTTTTTTCTTTTCATAAAAACTCGGGTTTTAAATCGCAGATTATTTCTTAGGTTTGCCGGCTGAGCCCGTTTGGCCCGTTATCGCCTTGTCCTTTTTTAACGGGCTCAGCGGGTAAACGGGCTCAACCGACTTAGAGGAGTTGCTTGAGATAGGACCACAATTCAATGACCTTATCTTCCAGGACCGGCCGGAGCTGCCAGGCGAGATAGCCCAGTGATAGGAGCAGCAAAATGGTGACCAAAATCACTGTCAACCGGCGGCTGCCGCTCTTTTTAGCTGCCGGTTGAACGGGAGTGGGCTCTTCTTCAAAATCCGGTTGAGGGTCAAATGTAAAGCGTGGCGCTGTTTCCATTTTGACAGGTGTAAACGGTTCGGCTGCCGGTTTTTCAGTCATATGGGGTATAAACACGGCCGTTGCGCCGAATTTTTGAAATGCCTCCAGGATCAATACGGCCTTTTCAGCCGCAATATCATTGCTGAGCGCGTAAGGCGTATTTCTGACCTTTTCCGTTAACGCCTCAACGGAAGCACTTTTTGCAAATTTTAAAAGCAGCATGACGACTTTTTTTTCGACTTCTCCGGCCGGCACTTCTTTGAGAATCAGTTTCCCACGCTCTGCGTTGCTCATTGCAAAGGGCCTTTCTTTTAGGTTGGTCGCTGGATTAACCTGTTAGAAGTGGTTTCAAAATCCCATCTCCCCGCTTTATGAAGCGGGATTTCGCATCTAATTGAAAGCGTATTTAAGGGGCTCAAAAGGCCCGATGGCTGCGTTGGCCCGCGAATTGAAATACTCACGCACTGAGGTGTGCGCTCCGTTTTCAATTCGCGGGACGCCTTGATGCATACCTCAAT
>JBFFCW010000067.1:0-13547 GCA_041559695.1 Desulfobacterales bacterium | reverse complement strand
TCGGCCGTACCGGTCATACCGGCGAGCTTATCATACATTCGAAAATAATTCTGAAAGGTGATGGTGGCCAGGGTCTGGTTTTCATTTTCAATTTTAACGCCTTCCTTGGCCTCCAATGCCTGGTGCAGCCCTTCACTGTATCGGCGACCGGGCATCAGGCGGCCGGTAAATTCATCGACGATAATCACTTCACCATCTTTGACAATGTAATCAACGTCGCGTTTAAACAGGGTATGGGCTTTGAGGGCCTGATTGATGTGGTGCAACAGTTCAATGTACCGGGGATCAAACAAATTATCGACTTTGAGCAGCTGCTCACAGCGGGCAACGCCTTCTTCGGTCAGGGTCGCCGAACGCGCTTTTTCATCGATGCTGTAATGATTCGCGCCGGAAAGCCGTGGAATCAGGCCGTTGACCTGATAGTACAGATCGGTTGATTTTTCCGCCGGACCCGAAATAATCAATGGCGTTCGGGCCTCGTCGATCAATATGCTGTCGACCTCATCGACGATGGCAAAGTTGAGCATGGGCTGAACCAGCGATTTGTGATCAAACTTCATATTGTCTCTGAGATAATCAAAACCGAACTCATTGTTGGTTCCATAGGTGATGTCGGCGGCATAGGCCGCCTGTCGTTCGACATCGTCCAGCCCATGGAGAATCGTGCCCATTGATAAACCCAGGAATCGGTAAATATGCCCCATCCATTCGGTGTCGCGACGGGCCAGGTAATCGTTTACCGTAACAATATGCACACCTTTTCCGGTCAAGCCATTCAGATAGGCCGGCAGGGTGGCCACTAGTGTTTTGCCCTCACCGGTTTTCATTTCTGCAATTTTGCCCTCATGCAGCACGATTCCGCCGATCAGCTGGACATCAAAATGCCGCATTTTCAAAGTCCGTAACGACGCTTCTCTGACGGCCGCAAAGGCTTCGGGCAAAAGGTCATCCAGGGGTTCGCCCCGTTCGATGCGCTCTTTAAACTTCGGCGTCTGGGCCTTGAGCTGCTCATCGCTCATGGCATGGACTTCCGTCTCAAGGGCATTGATGCGCTCAACCAGAGGTTGCAGCCGCTTTAATTCCCGTTCGTTTTTGCTGCCAAAAACTTTGGTCAATGCATTTAATATCATTTCTGGGGTGTCACCTTCCCGTATGGTTTAGAAGTGGTTTCAAAACCCCATCTAAGGCCCAATGGCTGCGTTGCCCCGCAAGCGGGATTCGCATCTGATTTTTAAATAAGGGAGCAGCACAGGCCTCCGATAAATGCTCACATACCCATGTGATGCGCTTTCTCGATCGACCTGCGCCTTGCCTTGATGCACACATTAATTTGTTAAGATCAAGACGTGCAATCCCGCGTTAAAGCGGGGAACCTGATCTGAGGCTTTGAACCCACTTCTATACTAAATTGAGCTTTCCAGTTTTTTAATCTCGTAAAAAGTCGGAAAAACAATCTTTTTACGAATTCATCAAATTTTAAAGTACGAATCGTTGATCTCCTGAACTGAATTATACCAAATTTCGGGTTACTCTCAATAACAAATTTAGACTTAATTTTGAGATAATCTCTAAATATAAATGCGCTGCGCATCGGCGGCAAGGCCGGATGGTTTAAATTGAAACGAATAGAAACAGAAATCTTTCAGGCGGATGCGATTGCCGCTGCTGATCCGGGCCAGCTTATGGGCTATGGGCAGATAAGATATGGGCCGTTATGGGAGTATTAGTTCAGGATGTATTTAAATGGATTTACCGGAATCCCGTTCAGGCGCACTTCGTAATGCACGTGCGGACCGGTGCTGCGGCCGGTATCTCCAACCAGGGCAATGGGTTCCCAGCGTTTAACTTTTTCACCGCGTTTTTTCAAAAACTTCTGAACATGCCCGTAACGTGTGATCATACCATGGCCGTGATCAATGATCACGGTATTGCCCAGAAGTCCTTTGCGACCGGCAAAAATTACCACTCCATCAGCAGTCGACATAATCGGTGTGCCTTCCCGGGTGGAGATGTCATATCCCTGGTGAAACTCCCTTTGTCCGGTAAAAGGAGATCGTCGGAAGCCGAATTTGGATGTCACCCAGGATTTTTCACCGCGGGAAATGGGCCGGATCGCAGGGGTGGAAGCCAGCAGGTTAGCCTGATCTTCTAAAGATTTAAGAAGGGATTCGAATTCATTCTGTTGATGAATGGAGGCCAGATTGAGTTCATCAATCTGTTCGTGCATATCGCGCATCAAACTGTTGTGTTTTTCCATCAGCGGCAGTCGGGCATCCAGATCTTCAGGTACGGAACCGCCAACACCAAAAATATTCTTGGATTCGTCGGTCTTTTCGATATTGGCGATGATGCGTATTTTGGTCTCAAAATTGTTCAGCGCCACCAGTTTGTTTTTCAATGAATTGATCTCGCCGGCGAACTCTTGAATCTGCTTGCGTTGATTTTGTATCTCCACCAGTTCACCGGTCAGATGCACCTCCCGGTTTTTCAGATGCACAGTGGTTTTTTTAAGCTGGAAATAATCGTAAATGACATAGCCAAAGAATAGCAGGCAGGCGGCAAGAAAAACACTGACGAAACCAATTGAGGTCTTGGAAGCGCAGATTTGCTTTGCCGGTGCTCCGCTGTTGCTGAGTACGACAAAAGAAATTTTCTTTCGCATGACGGTATACCTTAAAACGAATTATAAATTTGCCCGGGTTATCTTTATGTAAACGATCCGCATCCTGCCAAAAGCGGGTGGATCGAATTCAGCTGGAATCCATAAATACGCGTACGCTGATTGCAGCCTTTCATTAGATTTCGGGTTTGGTATCACATCCCAAATATTTCTGTCAAGATCAGATAGTAAACAAAAAAAAACACCTTCAGGCACGGTCACCTAAAAGCGTTCTGATTACAAATAGTCGGCAACCTGGCAGTCTTAGCCCTATCGGCTTTAGATCCATGGCTTTGCGTCGCCATCTTTCGGTGACTTTGCCCGTTCAATTTATTAAATTGTCCTAAAAACAATATATTCGGGTGAAATTTATTTGTCAATATATAAATAGTTTAATCTATTACCTATATCGGCTTGAAACCCCTGGACTTTAGCTTTTTTAACCTGAATTGAGCGATTGTCGAAACGCTCAATTCAGGTTAAATTTTGAAAATAGTCAGGCCAAACCCAGTTTGAACTTTAAGGACTTGAGGGTATTTTTCATCAGCATGGTGACGGTCATTGGCCCGACTCCGCCGGGCACCGGCGTGATCGAACCGGCAATTTCCTTGGCCTCGTCAAAATCTACGTCGCCCTTCAATATGGCAATTTTCTTTCCGGTTTTTTCGCTGATTTTCTCACCGACCCGGTTAACTCCCACATCAATCACACAGGCTCCCGGTTTGATCCACTCGGGTTTGACCAGACCCGGAACCCCGGCAGCAACAATTAAAATGTCGGCCCGCTGGCAATGACCGGCCAGATCTTTGGTGCGGGTATGGACGACAGTTACAGTTGAATTGGCACCATCGCCTTTTTGCAGCATCATATTGGCAATCGGCTTGCCGACGATGTTCGAACGCCCGACGACAACCACTTCGGCACCGCTTGTTTCCACTCCGGCGCGTACAATCATTTCCTGGATCCCGGCCGGGGTGCAGGGCGGAAATTTAACTTCCTTGCCGCCAATCATCAGGCGGCCCACATTTACCGGGTGGAATCCATCCACATCCTTATCCGGATCGATGGCATTGAGCACCTTTTTTTCATCCAAATGCTTTGGCAGCGGAAGCTGAACCAGAATACCGTGAATGGAATCATCGTTGTTGTACTTGTCGACGAGGGCCAGCAGCGTTTCCTCGGAAATATCGTCGTCCTGGCTGTCCTGGATCTCTTTGAAACCCAGCTTATTGGCAGTTTTGATTTTCAGTGTTACATAAGAAATGGAGGCAGGGTTTTCCCCGACCAAAATCGTCACCAGACCCGGAACAACACCGTGCTTTTCTTTGATTTCTGCGACCTCATCTGCAATTTCTTTTAGAATCTCTTCGCGGATCTCTGTCCCCTTAATCAACTTTGCTGTCATCTTTGTCCTCCTTTAAGCCCAAATATAGTTATTGGGTATTCGTTATCCATTATTGGTTAAAATATCCGATAAATACAAAACATTCCCGATTAAAAGTCAACAACAAATATCTGAGGTTTAGAGCGGATAAGGCATCTGCATAAGCCCGCTGGTTTCATCTATTTCCATCATGATGTTCATATTTTGAACCGCCTGGCCGGCGGCGCCTTTAACCAGGTTATCAATGGCGGAAATGAGGACCAGGCGATGGGTGCGTTTATCCAGTTCAAATCCGATGTCACAAAAATTGCTTCCTTTCACGTGCAGCGTATCGGGCACACGTCCTTGCGCACATATGCGGATAAAAGCGTGATCTGCAAAGGCAACCGTTAGGCAGTTTCGAATATCCTCGGCCTGAACCCCCTCGAGCGGCGTGGCATAAATGGTTGTGAGCATTCCACGGCTCATCGGAATCAGGTGGGGCACGAATGTCAGCTGAACCGTCTGTTCGGCCTCCCGGCTCAGGACGGCATCCATTTCGGCATTGTGGCGATGGCTGGCGACTTTGTAAGCCTTAAAAGATTCATTTACTTCACAGAAATGACTGGTTAGCGACAGCGATCTTCCCGCACCGGATACCCCTGATTTTGAATCGACAATCAAGGTGTTTAGATCCAAAAAGCCGGCTTTCACCAACGGAATCAACGGCAGCAGTGCACTGGTGGGGTAACATCCCGGATTGCCGATCAGAACGGCGGATCGGATGGCTTCAAAATATATTTCACTTAAGCCGTAAACGGCTCTTTCGAGCAAGTCCCCTGCGGTGTGCGGTTGGTAGGCAGACGCATACACAGCGGCATCATTAAATCGAAAATCAGCTGACAGATCCACCACGCGAACATTGCGCTTGATAAATTCCGGAACAAGGGTCATCGGCAATTGGTGCGGCAGAGCCAAAAATACGATGTCCGCTTTATCGCAGACCTGTTCGACCGCCAGTTCCTCGCAGGTCAGATTAACGCGTCCCGCCATCGCCGGATAGACATCGTCATATCTGACGCCGGCAAATTGCCGGGATGTCAAAATGCTTAATTCCACCCGTGGATGCCCGCTAAGAATTCTGACCAGTTCAGCCCCGGCATAACCGGTGGCACCTACAATTCCAACCCGTGTCATAAAATCCCCCGAGGATAGAAATTTTGCTCCAAGTCCTTACCGAATTCAATGCAAGTTTCAGCTATTAACAGATAAAAGCGTTTCCTTCAAGGGGATTTGCCCGGGAGAGATCTATGGATGGGCCTGTGGCGGAGATTCGAACGACCTGCCTGCCCTGCGCAGCCTATCAGCGAAGATGATAGCTATTGGCGAAGGTGGATGGAAAAAAGAAGCGCCGCAAACGCAGCTCACATGGATTTACAGGTGGTATCTTCCAGAACAACTACCCAACCGACTTTACCTTCAGAAATCAATATGGCCGATACGGTGGTGCGGATGGGCCGTTCCGGAAACTCGGCCAGAAAACTAATTTTGGCTCTTTCCGGCAGCTGGAATACCTGCCTGAGCGCTTCGCCCAGTTTTGGCTTTGCCGAAGCGGGGAATATGTCAAGTACCGGGAAATTGAGAACTTCTGTCGGGGATCGACCCACGATCTCAAAGGCAACCGCGTTGACATTAACAATTCGCGCATCCGTGTCGACCACCACAACGCCAACTCCCAGGTTTTCGATAACGGCTTGATGAAACTTCAGGACCTGCAGCAATTCCACCGCATCGCGCCGGGGGTAAATGCCGCCGGTTTTCATTATTTTCATTTCGCCGGGCGTAAATTCCGGTTGGGTTTCGATTTCTGCCATAAACTGGTTCAGCTGAACGGTCAGCTTGTCAATCGGCCCTTTGGCCATATAATAATCCGCGCCGATTTCACCGATGGCGCCGAGCTGTTCCACCATCACGCCCGATAAAGCAACAATCGGAAAATGATTGGGCCCGTATTTGCGACGCACGAAATCAATGAATTGACTCCCATCGACTTTGGGCATCACCAGATCCACAAAAATGATATCGTGGGGATCGTCCGGCAGTTTGGATATGCCATCTTTGCCGTCGTAGGCTTTGGTGACCGCGTATCCCCGCTTTTCGAGCAATTCGCCGACAAACTCTACAAAAAAATAATCCGTATCCACAACCAACGCTTTTTTAGACATCGTTTCCCTCTTTTGGGTTTACTCGATACAGACCCGGCGCACTTCGCGCATATCGGTGATCCCCTCAAAAACTTTATGGACGCCGTCCTGCTTCAACGTGGTCATTCCGTCTTTAACCGCCTGTTTTGACAGATCCTGTGAGGTGGCCTGCTTTTTGATCAGCATTTTAATTTCGGGCGTGCCCTCGATAAGTTCATGAATGCCCAGCCGCCCTTTATAGCCGGAGCCGTTGCATTTTTCACAGCCCAAAGACCGATTGAGCTCAAAGGCAGAAGTATACTCCACGCCCAGCTTCTGGAAGGGTTTTTTCCCGTAATCCACAATGATATAGTCGAATTCCTCCTGATCGGGGTGGTAGGTCTCGATGCAAGCGGGGCACAATCTTCTGACAAGCCGCTGCGCCAGCACCGCCAGGAACGAATCTGAAATGTTCAGCGGGTTCATCCCCATGTCCAGCAGCCGGGTCAAGGTTTCCGGGGCATTGTTGGTATGCAGGGTGGACAGCACCAGATGGCCGGTCAAGGACGCCTCAATCGCTGTTGCGGCCGTTTCACGGTCCCGCATTTCACCGATCATGATAACATCCGGGTCAAGCCTCAGAAAGCCCCGCATGATCCTCGCAAAATCCAATCCAATTTTAGGTTTCACCTGCACCTGCCGCAATCCGGCCTGGGTAATTTCGACCGGGTCCTCCGCGGTCCATATTTTGATATTGGGTTTGTTGACGCACGCCAGGGCCGAATGCAACGTCGTGGTTTTACCTGAACCGGTGGGCCCCACACAAAGAATTAACCCGTAAGGCCGTCCGATGGACCGCTGTAAAACGTCCAAATTTCGCTCGCTCAGCCCGATTTCATCCAATTTGAGCGTTCCGGACTTGGTCAAAATTCGCAATACCGCGTCCTCAAATCTGCCGGCCGTCGGCATGGTGGACATGCGAAGTTCAAATTCCGGTATGCCCTTGCGCTTTAAGCGAATTTTCCCGTCCTGGGGCAGACGCCGCTCGGCGATGTCAAGATCAGCCATGATTTTCAGGCGCGAAACAATTGCCGGCGCCATGGCATTGGGAACTTGAATATATTCATGGCAGACCCCATCGGTTCGAAATCGAATGGTGGTTTTGCGGGTGACGATCGAAGGTTCAACATGGATATCGGAGGCTTTGTTGCGAAATGCGGTCACCAGAACCTGATCCACGAACTTGACCACCTGGCTGGATGATTCATCTAAGGCTTTAATATCATCTTCAATTTCTTCCTCTTCTTCAAAAGAAATATCCGGGATGATATCGTCCAAATCATCAAACACAAGATCCGCCATGCTTTCGGCTTTCGGATCAAAGAAATGGTTGATGAATTTTTCAATGTCTTCTTTGAATCCCACCGCAATATTGATTTTCTGGTTGGGCATCAACGCCTTGATATGATCGGTCTTGCGAAGATCGGTGGGATCATCAACCAAAATCTCAACGCCGTCTGTATCCCAGTTCAACGGCACCCACACATAATAAAGCAGAAAGGATTTTTTCAGCTTGTTGATGAGCTCAACCGGAACCGGTGCTTCCGGATCAAACCTGCGAAACGGGGTACCATAAAACAAAGACAGGGATTTGCCCACTTCGTCTTTGTCGACGTCAAACCGATCTGTCAAAACGAATTCAACACTTTTCCCGATTTTCTTGGAAATCGACAAGGCCTCCTGGAGCTGGTTGGTGGTGACCATTTCATTGCGAAGCAAATAGTCGTATCGCGAGCTGGTTGAGAGGTTTGATTTCAGGGCTTCCAGTTTCTGGCTGAGTTTCGCATGATTGGGATCGATTTTGGCAGCGGTCTCAAAGAGCTCGAGCGCCGGATCGCGCTGATCCATTTTTTCCATCTCACAGCCCAGCCAGAATTGAATCTCAGCGGTTTCTTTGTCAGTCAACTTGTGCTGGTAAATAACTTTATAGGCTTTTTTAACGACCTCCCGGGC
Source organism: Desulfobacterales bacterium (assembly GCA_041559695.1). Classification (GTDB taxonomy): domain Bacteria; phylum Desulfobacterota; class Desulfobacteria; order Desulfobacterales; family JAHEIW01; genus JAHEIW01. The sequence goes on along the minus strand of JBFFCW010000067.1, from coordinate 5,329 downwards.
ATTTTCGGTCTGTATCAAGCAGGTCAAATAATCGACCACAATCTGGGCCGAAGAATAATCCAGGTTGGCGTAATCCGATTTTTCAAAATCGAACTTCAGCAGTTTTTCATATTCGACCGCGGCCTCTTCAACAAGTCCGAGCTCTTTGAGCGCCCGGGCGCCGTCCAGGATGGTCGGGACATCATCAGACAAGGACAGATTTTTTCTAAAAAGGGTAATGTCTTCAGGACGCAGGCCCTGGTTTTCATCCACTTCCCGAAGCGCTAATTCTTCGCGTAACCCGTTAATCTTATCTTCAATATCTCCATTGCCGCCAACATCCTGATCGGATGAAAGGGAAAGCACCTGTTCGTAAAGGGCTAAGGCCTCATCTATCATTCCCATCGAATGACAGGTCTCCGCCTCTTTTATTTTCAGCTTGATATCCGACTGTTCCACTGGTTGCGCTTTACTCATAATTGGTTACCCCGACCCCTTTCGCAGTATGGATTTTCCTCTGGAACGTTACAATCCGTCAGAACCTATTGATCATCACGCTCGGTCCCCGGTCCAGTCAAATGGGTTTTGATCTGGCAAAATGTAAAACAACCCAATGAAGCCCATTAAATTTATCGGCTGCTTTTAAAAAAACTTGAGGGGGTAAAGGGAATATAGAGTCTGCTGGAAATGGGTTGCGGCAGGGGCTAAATTAAGCTTTAATTTTTATTTGTTACGCGTTATTTAAATTTGATATTCCGATATCATTTTTTTGAAACGATTCAAGCGAAAAACGCCCATCGGGGGCTTATGAAGCTTGACAGAATTTATATACCCTCTATAATTTTAGAGAAAGCTTCCATAATCATGCTTCAAGGGAGAGGTTATGCCAATATACGAATATGAACATGTTGGTCGTCCGTGTAAATTGGGAAAAGTGTTCGATTTCAAACAGTCACTAGCTGATGACCCGCTGGTCAGGTGCCCCGAGTGTAGCAAGGGTGTAAAAAAAATCATTTCGCAAATAAGTATCAGCTGTCCCAAATCCAATGGAGAGCTACGCGACCTGGGTTTCACCAAACTGGTAAAACGGGACGATGGTGTCTATGAAAATGTAACGGCCCGTGACGGGGACAGCCGATATATGGAACGGGGCAAACCGCAAACCATACCGGATTTGAGTAAAACCATCGGGGATTAATAACATCCAGGAAGGTTTCGGGTGTCAGTGTTCAGGTGCCAGATGACAGAGGTCAGACAACAGAAGACAGATGGTAAAAACCTGAAAATGAAGCACCCGATCTGAATATGATGCGGCTGAGTTCGTCGCAGGCTGTTTTCTGCCCTCCGTCATTTTTTTGCTGACACCCGACACCTGAACACTGACACCTAATTGTTTGACAATTGATCCGCCTGCGGCACAACACCTGAAACCTGCCGACCCCAATATGCCGACCACCCACGATTTATTTTGTCAGCTTCGCCACTAAAAATCCGGCGTTTTTGCGTCGGATGAACAGGTTAACGGGGTCACCGGAAGAGAGCTGCTTCAATATGGCCTGATAATCTCCTGTATTCTTTACCGATTGACGGTTAATCTCCTTGATAATATCACCAACCCGGACACCGGCGTCATCTCCCTTGCTGCCGCTTTCGACATGGGTGACAATAACACCGGCCGTTTCATCCATATTGAATTGCTGCAAAATTTCAGGCTTCAAATCCGATACACGGATTCCGAATTCCTCGGCCTGTTCTTTGGGCCTGGCTCTGGCCGCCAGTTTATCCTCAGTACGTTTGGCAATTTTGACCTTAACGGTTTGTTCTTTACCATCTCGTAATATTTTTATGTTGGCACTATCCCCCACAGGAATGCGGGCGATCATGCCGGTGAGCTGGCGACTGGTTTTAATCTTTTGCCCATTGACTTCAAGAATAATGTCCTTGGCTTTAATGCCGGCCCTGTCTGCCGGATCGCCTTCAAAAACGTCGGCTACAAATACACCTTTTTTATCCTCAACGCCATAATATTCGGCCATATCACCGTTCAAGTCCTGAATAGCAACACCGAGCCATCCCCGGGTGACTTCGCCTTCGTCTTTGAGCGCCGTGATGATATCTTTGGCAAGATTAACGGGTATCGCAAAACCGATTCCCTGGCCGCTGGCAACAATCGCCGTATTGATTCCGATCACTTCGCCTTTCAAATTTAGCAGCGGCCCGCCGCTATTGCCGGGATTAATTGAGGCATCGGTTTGGATAAAATCATCATAAGGACCCGATCCGATAACCCGGCCTTTGGCACTGACAATTCCAGCTGTAACCGTGTGCTCAAGCCCAAAAGGGCTTCCGATTGCAACGACCCATTGGCCAACTTTGAGCGTATCAGAATCCCCCAGTTTTATGGTCGGGAGGTTCTGGTCCGACTCTATCTTCAGCAGGGCAATGTCGGTGTTGGGGTCCCGCCCCACAATTTTTGCATCGAATTCGTGTTCATCTTTTAGTTTGACCTTTATTTGGTCTGCGTCCTCGATAACATGGTTGTTGGTCACAACAAAGCCAGTTTTGTCAATGATGAACCCGGATCCAAGGCTGGGCTGTTTGAATTCCCGCTGCATATCTTCGCCAAAATAGCGTTCAAAAAATTCTTTAAAAGGGCTATTTTCCCCCCGGGGGTCGCGCTGGAATTGGCGAAAAACCGGCCCCCCGCCTTTGATGGTCTTTACGGTTCGAATATTGACAACCGCCGGGCTCGCCATCTCCGCCAATTGATTGAAGCTGGCGGGTGCATTGAAATATTCTGTTGATTTGGCTTCCGCAATCGGCCCGATGAAATGATGATCGATAACCATCATTGCAGCGACCAGGGCAATCGTAATAAATAGGAGGTTGATTCCGAAAACTTTTTTAATCGTTTTATGGGCGCCCATAAATGTTTCTCCTTTCAAGAAGGCCGAAATGCAAATCCAAATCATATCGTTTTGTTCGAAATAATAACCATCGGCGACGGTGATCTTCAGAAGCATCCGGATGAATTGGATGGCTCTCAATTTAGCTAACGGCTTCCCTTGCAAAACTGCAATTTATGTATTAGATTCGTAAAAATTAAACCAAATGGCTGATATATAAAAGGTAACTCAATTTTTCATTTTTTCCATATTTTAGCAAACAAAATTTCCAGGATTTTTGTTCTCTGGGTTACTTGCAATGGAGCAATGCCTGTTTTTCCTGCCTGTTCCGCCATCCCTCAATGTATTCGGCATTGACAACGCTGAAAAAAAGGCATGGTTCAGCCTTGAAATCGGCGCTTTGTTTTTTTATGGCCAATTTCTTAAGAACAGGTTGGTTTAAATTTTTTAAATACTATATTTAGGTCGAAAATACGACCCTTTGTCATTTACCATTGATGACGCTGCTTGAAAGGGAGAACCCCGAGATGATTCAGGTCGAAAACCTTACCAAATATTATCATACGCTTTGCGCGGTGGACCAGATCAATTTCGATATTCAAAAAGGCGAAATTTTGGGGCTGCTGGGACCCAATGGGGCGGGGAAGACCACCACTCTGCGAATGCTCACCGGCTATGTGCAGCCGAGTTCAGGAAATATCCATGTAAAGGGATTAAGCGTTGATACGCACATCCTGGAAATCAAAAAAATGTTGGGCTACCTGCCCGAATCTGCGCCGCTGTACCATGATATGCTGGTCTATGACTACCTCAACTATGTTGCAGCTATCCGGGAAATTAGGGGCGATCAGAAGCTTGCACGTATCCGCCGCCTTGCGGATTTGTGCGGCATAAATGAAGTTATGCATCAACCGATTGGCGAGCTTTCCAAAGGTTACAAACAACGCGTCGGGTTAGCCCATGCCATGATGAATGACCCGGAAGTTCTCGTTTTAGATGAACCGACTTCGGGTCTCGACCCCAATCAAATCGTTGAAATTCGCAAAATTATCAAAGAAATCGGCAAAGAAAAAACCATCATACTTTCAACCCATATCCTGAGTGAAGCCGAAGCGACCTGTGACCGCATTGTCATCATCAGCCAGGGCAAAATTGTTGCCGACGGCAGCAGCGAAAGCCTGAAGCGGTCCACCGGTGGTAAAAACATCATGTATCTAAGTCTGCAAAATGCAGACTTTGCACCCTTGCAGGAATCTTTAGCGGAAATCAATGGGATTGAAAATGTTAGTCGTATTTCTGAAACCGATAGCGTTTTAAACGTGAGGCTCGCCTATCAGTCAACAGATGACCTGCGGCCGGATGTCTATCGCAAGATCAAACAAACCGATTGGATCCTTTTAGACTTTCATCAGGAGACCCAGTCACTGGAAAATATTTTCCGTGAACTTACCAAGGAGAGCTAACATGCGACAGGTTGTTCATATTTTCCGAAAAGAATTCAGCGCGTATTTTATATCTCCGATTGCCTATATCGTCATTGCCATATTTCTGCTGATAACCGGCTGGTTCTTTTTTGCAACCTTTTTTCTTTTTAATCAGGCGAATTTGAGAGCATTTTATACCCTACTGCCGGTTGTATTTGCTTTCGTCATTCCGGCAACCACCATGCGGTTGATATCTGAAGAAATCAATGTGGGCTCTGATGAGATCCTGCTCACCATGCCGGTGACCTTTCGTGATGTTATTCTCGGTAAATTTCTTGCCAGCGTTGCCCTCGTCGTTGCCATGCTGATCCCAACGATTGCATATCCGCTGACGGTTTCTTTAATGGGGCAGCTCGATTGGGGCCCGGTGGTCGGTGGGTACTTGGGTGCCATTTTTTTGGGAGCCGCTTTTTCTGCTGTCGGCTTGTTCGCCTCAGCGCTCACCCGCAATCAGATCATTGCGTTTATCATCGGATTGGCGGTCTGTTTTACACTGACCCTGATCGATAAAATGCTTTATTTTCTGCCGCAGTCGTTGCTGGGCGTTTTTGCCTATTTGGGGGCTGACTTCCATTTTCAAAATATCGCCAAGGGAATTATCGATAGCCGAGACATTCTGTATTTTGTGAGCATCTGCTTTGTCGGACTTTACGGGGCTTATCTGGCGCTGCTGCAAAGACATTAAGGAGAATAAAATGCCGGGCAAAAAAAGGTCGGAGAAATACGTAAAATTTTTGATCTATTTGGTCATCGTCGTACTGGTAAATGTGGCGGGCATCACCCTATTTTTCAGAATGGACCTGACCGCCAACCGAATGTATTCGATCTCCAATGTCAGTAAAAAAGTGGTATCCACACTTTCAGAACCGCTAACCATTAAGGTTTTTTTCACAAAAAACCTGCCGGCACCCCACAATAATACCGAGCGCTACATGCATGATATGCTGGAAGAATATGCTA
>JBFFCW010000066.1:0-13596 GCA_041559695.1 Desulfobacterales bacterium | reverse complement strand
GGAAAGTCGAGCGCATAGGGTTGGACGTTTTTCGGGTTGGTGCTGCAGGGCCCGGTAGATCCCATGCAGCTGCCGATAATATTGGAGCAGATTACAAAATATTTACCGGTATCGATTCCCTTGCCGGGCCCCACCATAATATCCCACCAGCCGGGCTTTTCGTCTTCTTCTTTATAATAACCGGCGGCGTGAGAATCTCCGGAAAGGGCATGCAGAATCAAAACGACATTGCTTTTGTCCGCATTTAATTCGCCATAGGTTTCGTAGGCCAGGGTTACCGGACCGAGCCGGGCGCCGTTTTCCAGTACCATTTCGTCGGGCGGATCGGCAAAAGTGAAGAATTTCTTCTCCACAATACCTACCGAAATACCTTCCTGGTCGTGTTCGATATATTCACTCATAACCGAAAACTGTTAAATCTGAATATAACCACCAAAACACGAAATTTCGAAAGCACGAAAAACTTATCTTTTTTCTTTCGTGCTTCAGTATTTTCGTGCTTTCGGGGTGAATAATTTTTTAATATCAGATTCTACAATGCTGGAAACAAGCCCCCTTTTTTACCGCTTCGTCCAAATTGCGGCGCAAGAAGGGCTATCTGATTTTGTTACTTGATTTTTTTCACCAGGGCAAGAGAAATCAGGTTTGGGCAAATGCCTGTTCTAAATCCTGCTTGATATCATCGATGTGCTCGAGACCAACAGACAGGCGTACCAGGTCCGGCGTCAGCCCCCCGGCTTTCTGCTGTTCTTCACTTAACTGGGAATGGGACGTGCTGGATGGATGAAGAACAAGGCTTTTGGCATCTCCCACGTTGGCCAGGTGGGAAAACAGCTTTAAGTGGTCCACGAATTTTTTGCCGGCTTCAAGACCGCCTTTAATCCCGAAGACCACCATGCCGCCAAACCCGTTTTTAAGGTATTTGCTGGCAACCGGGTAGGCAGGGTCATCCTCTAATCCGGGATAGCGCACCCATTCCACCTTTGAGTGTTCCTTGAGGAATCGTGCCACCGCGGACGCATTTTCACAATGGCGCTGCATGCGCAAAGGCAGGGTTTCCAATCCCTGTAAAAACATCCAGGCATTATCCGGGGAAATACATGCTCCCAGGTTGCGCAGGGGCACCAGCCGCATTCGCAGGATAAAAGCGATGGGATTCATGTCACCGAGATCATGGGCGTAACGGATATCGTGGTAGCTGGAATCGGGCTCGTTGTAGAGTTTGAATTTCGGGTCCTGCCAGTTGAATTTTCCCGAATCAACGACCACACCGCCGATACCGGTGCCGTGTCCCCCCATCCATTTGGTGAGGGAATTCACCACGATGTCGGCCCCGTGCTCGATCGATTTCAGCAAATAAGGCGAGGTAAAGGTTGCATCGACAATCAACGGCAGGTTGTGGCTGTGAGCAATTTCAGCGACCGCGCTGATGTCGGTAAACTCCAGCACCGGATTGCCAATGGTCTCGATATACAGGGCCCGGGTTTTTGCAGTGATTGCCTGGGCAAAACTGTCCGGATCGCGGGCATCCGCAAAATTTGTCCGGATGCCGAATTGCGGAAGAATGCTATCAAACATCGTATAGGTGCCGCCATATAAGTTGGCGGCCGATACGATTTCATCCCCGGCCTCACAGATATTGATAATCGAATAGTACACGGCCGATGTTCCGGAAGCTAAGGCCAGGGCTGCGGCACCGCCCTCCAGCGCCGCAATCCGCTGCTCGAGTATATCCTGGGTGGGATTCATGATTCGCGTGTATATATTTCCCAGTTCCTTGAGTGCAAAAAGATTGGCAGCATGTTCGGTGCTGTTGAATACGTAAGAAGAAGTGCGGTGCACCGGCACTCCTCTGGCGGTGGTAGCCGGATCCGGTTGCTGGCCGGCATGCAGACACTGCGTTTCAAATTTATAATTGTCATTCATTTTTCTGATCCTATTTTTTAAGGTTGGAATTTTCAGGTGCGCTGACGGTCAGCCGGCACGGCAGATGATTCCCGGTGAAAGGGTTTATGGCGCGCTGCAGGATGCTTATCCGATCAGGGGCCCAAATACTTCACAGGTCTTGCAGATCTTCATTTTTTCTTTCCAGTTTTTTTGAGCCGCACCGTTGCAAATGGTTCCATTGATAAACCAGCAAAGCTCGCCCGCCCCGAACTCCCAGGCCGGGCATTGGCTTTTTTGTTCCGGGCTGCATTTTTTGACCTGCCAGCATGCTTTTAATTTGCCTTTTTGGGTATTTTGCTTGACAACTAAAAAATACATCTGACGTTCAACCGCTACGGGTACACTGCGCCATCCCTGCTCATAGCTATGTACGGCCTTAAGCGATACACCCAATAGCTGGGCCATTTGAGCCTGCGTTTTGCCCAATTTTGCTCTAAACTCTTTAAACTCTGAATTTTCCATAAGATTCTTCCCTTAACTGAATGTTTATTTTTTGCAAAGTCAAAAACATAATTTGATACATTGTGGCAGTTGTGTCAACTAAAAATATATAGACGCGGTTTTGAAACAACTTCTAATCACAGAGCGGCGGAAATAATGCCCCCGCCCAACACCGTATCATCAGCGTAGATCACCGCGGACTGCCCGGGGGTTACTGACATTTGCGGTTTTTTAAATAATATCCGGGTTTGATCCCCAACGGTTGGATAAACCGTTGCCTCCGTCTCTTTGTGCCGGAGGCGGATTTTGACCTGTACGTCCAGTGGTCGTTCGATGCGATCGACGGCAATCAAATTTAAATCGGTGGCAACCAGACCTTTTGAACGATGCTCATGATGGCTGACAACAATACGGTTCTTGACTGCATCGATTCGGCTGACATACAGCGGCTGATCGGAGGCGATGCCAAGGCCGCGGCGCTGGCCGATGGTGTAATGGATGATTCCCCGGTGTTCCCCGAGGACTTGACCTTTTTCATCCACAATTTCCCCGACTTTAATTTCGTCTTCAGAAAAGAGAATGGAATAATCCCCGCCGTCAATAAAATCCTGGCTTTCTTCACGATTTGCTGTTTCTAACCCGAGCGCGTGCGCCATCTCCCGGACCTGCTGCTTGGTATGATCTCCCACCGGGAACAGCGAGCGCGCCAGCTGCTGCGGTGTGAGGCCGTATAGAAAATAGGTCTGATCCTTTAAACGGTCCGCAGCGCGCTTCAACAAAAAGCGGTTGCCCGATTTTGCAATCCGGGCGTAATGGCCGGTGGCAAAATAATCAAAATCGCAACCGGCCTGTCTGGCCTTTTCCAGAAGAAAGCCGAACTTGAGTTTCTGGTTGCAAACCACGCACGGGTTTGGGGTTTTACCCTCCAGGTATTCGTTCCGGAAGTAATCGATGACATGATTTTTATATTCCTGCCGCAGGTCAATTGCCTGAAACGGAATTTTGAGCTTTTCGCAAATGGCGGCAGCCGATTCAACATCTTCTTTCTCGCCGGGACCGTAGCAGGCATGTTTGGCGGATTCATCAAGCTGAACGGACCCGTCATAAATTTCCATGGTGATACCGTAAACTTCATAATCCTGTTGGCGCAGCAATGCCGCAGCAACCGAGGAATCCACCCCACCGCTCAGCCCAACCGCCACCCTGACGTTTCCTTTTTTCATGTTTTTTCCAATAATTTTCTAGTTCAATCTAACTCTTAAGCCATCTAAATTCGAAATCCGAATTTCGCCCGATTTTATAAAATTGGTCGAAACAAATCCGAATTACAAATGACCAAAATTCAAAACGCTGTTTTAATCATTTGGATTTAAGATTTTGAGTTTGTTTCGGATTTCGCGTTTCGTGCTTCGAATTTATTAACGCAAAATAATATTTAAAGCTATTTTAGTATCCGGGATTTAATCAAAATGCAGAATTTCTTTACTTTTTCCGGAGGGCAGCATTGAGCGATCCGCTTTGGAAGCCGTCTAAATCCAAGGTGACATACAAAAAGCCGAATCCGTGGAGCTTTTGGCTGATGGTCTCTCGATGCTGCATGGCCAACTCGAAATCTTCGGGTGCGATTTCGATCCTGGCCGTATCGCCGTGATGCCGAACTCTGAGTACCTTAAAGCCGAGACCACTCAGAAAATCTTCTGCAGCCTCAACCTGTTTGAGCTTCTCCACGCTGACCTCCTGGCCGTAGGCAATCCGGCTGGCCATGCAGGGCATGGCGGGTTTGTCGGCAACTTCCAGGCCGAAAAAGTTGCAGACTGTTCGGATCGCGTTTTTATCCATTTTCAATTCCAAATAAGGCGGCTGAATGGCGGCTTCGTCAGCCGCTTGCATGCCCGGACGGTAATCACCAAGATCATTAAGGTTAACCCCGTAAAAAACCGGCCAGGATGAGTTGCTGAAGGGATTGCCCGGCTGCCTGCGCAGTTCCTCGATCCTTTCAAACAGGGCTTTCTTGCAATGGTAACAGCGATCGCCCTGGTTGGCCGCATAAAACGGATTTTGCATTTCCCGGGTATGAATAATTTCTAAGGGAATGTCGTGCGCCTTTGCAAAAGCCACGGCGTGGCGGTATTCCCTGCGCGAAAGCGAGGGGCTGTCTGCCAGAGCGGCCAGCATATTATCGCCTAAAGTCAGATGGGCGACATATGCCAGCAGGGCACTGTCAACCCCGCCACTGTATGCGATGATGGCCCCTTCATGGCCTGAAAAATACGCTTTTAATTTGGCCGCCCACGCTTCAGGGGTTAGATTATTCTTTGCAGTTTCGTTCATCTATCGTTGTTCGGAAAAAATTTCACCACAAAGGCACGAAGAACACGAACAAGAAATATTAATCAAAATTCCTCGATTACCCTGTGAACCCTGCGGTTGTATGATTGTAAATGGTAAATGGTCTCCGCTATGAAACCTGAATTTTGTTACATTGTGGCAGTTTAGTCAATGAAAAAAACAACTTGGATAGCAAGAGGGGTGCGGCAGGGTCAGCGCAACGGGGAAAATGGGTTAGGGCATGAAAAACAAAAAATCTTCAACCCTTCCGCAAAAGATGACTGAAGAAGTGACATGGTTGTTTTTAAAAACTTGCAGCGTTTTTAGAAAAAGTCTTCGACCGCAGAACCAACACTCCCGATTCCACCGCGGGCCGGTTTTTACCGCAGTATTTCTACATCATCGATCGTGTATTTTATCTTTTTGACTGTTTTGAGCATACGGGTATAAGCCATGGCCAGACCAATGTTTCTTGCCAACACCGACAACGAGTCCACATCTTTTTCCGAAATATCCCAAACTTCATGATGGTAGAGCCGCAGGGCCCCGATGACGTTATCATAAAATTTGATTGGAATGGACACGATGGCTCCGATGCCTTCTTTTTTCGCATCCTCTGGGTATTGCAGGCGGTCGGTCTTATTTATATCTCGAATGATAATTGGCTTTCCCTCTAATGTCGCGCCAATGCTTTTATCTCTTAGGATCGGACCCTTATGGACGTAACTCATGCTTAACCCAAAACTCGCCAATACTTCCAGCTCTTCTGTTTCCGGATTTATCACAAAAATCGAACATCCTTTCATTTCAAGCGTTGCGACCAGCAACTGCGTCAGATGATTGGCCATAATTTCCAGATTATCCGATTGGGCCATTGCTTTGAAGACGACTTTAAAAAGATCAATATCTATTTTTTCTTCGGCTGGCATGAAATCCCTCCTTTGCTGATTAAACCCGGTTTCAAACCTTTGGAAGGGTATCGATGCATTCAATTCACAGACCGATCTCTTCCCAATTATATGAGTTAAAACAGATTCTAAGATACAATACAAACAGTGACATCCTTGAGGGTCATTACGACCTTATGTGAAATACTGCCCGAGAAAAAGCGGGTGACCCGAGCATGTTTTCGATTGAGAACAATGATGTCGAACTTATCACTGGTCGCTAGGTCAATAATTTCGGCGGCGATATCCTTTTTTCGGGGTCTAAAAATACAATCAACCCGGTTTTCCGGGAAACCGCCTTCAACCAGTTGATCCTTGACTTCATCAAGCAGTGCCTCATATTCCTTAATTTTCTGGGAAAGATAACTTAAGCTTCCTTTGAGTTTGCCTGTTACGGAAGTTGAATCCGTATCAATCTCAGGAATCGGCGTGTATGCATTAAATACGGTAACTGCAATATTCTCCAACTTCCCGAAGGTGTCGGTCACGAAATTCAGCGCTTTTTGGTCAAGGTGGGTAAAATGATAGGGCAGCAATAGTTTTTGAGTGGCCATTGGTTTCCCCCTTAAGGCTTATTCGGGTTTGACAGATATAGGTATATACCTCGCGCCCAGAACAGGAGGTATCAAAAGAACGGTTCAAGCGATGTAAATAGAGCCGCTGTAACGCATATAAGGACAATTGGAAAGGGTGGATAACGGGATTCGGATCCGGCGCTGCCACAGTACCGAGGTGATTTATCTGCGAGGGTGAGGGACCCAGTGCCCATAATGGGTTATCCGTTTGCAGTGAAAAAAATCTCACAAGGTGGTGGCTTGTGTCAATAAAAAATTTTGTTTTAAAGGGATTTGTATTTAGCCGATTTTTTCTAAAACCGCGATCTCTCTGTATTTAAAACACTTGATTTTTGCCGGTAATCTTGAAATGGTGTTGAGCTCCTTTTTTTGCAGCTGAAAAAATTCAGTCTGAGAATACCAACAGCCAATTAATTGTCTGCTAAACCCCATACAGGAGATCACCGATGCATCTCAAGCAGGTTTTCTTTCCTTAAAATTTCCCGCTTACGGCTGCCATCCGTTCAACCTGGACCTTTTCAGGCAGCCGCGAACCCCTGATGTGCGCCACCCGGTGACGTTTATGAAGAAACCGAGCATTTTCAGGTCCACTGAAGCTTTATGCTGAATCCAAACAAGTATTTGCAAGATGTCTAAAAGATGCGGCTCACTCCTGATTCGTCTGGATGCAACATGGGGACGGCATTGACCGCTGCTGAAATTGGGAAATAATGTGCGCTGTTTTGTCAAAATTTTCTCAGGTTTACCGGCAGGCAAGAATTAGAAAATTCCGTAACTATTTGAAATATTGTTATTTACCAATTTTTATAGATCTTGGCTTGGATTTTGCTTCAATACTAGGGATGGTATGAACCCCGTCGATTCCGGTTGGCATTTAGCATTCATCATTACGATTTTACGTTGGCCGATACCGGGGGTATGGTAATCGCCAACGATTTATCCTGGCCCATGAAAAATCGCCCAAACAAAATTTTTATTTTAGCGCTCCTTCCCATCTTAATGATGTTAAGCAGCCTGCCGGCAGGTGCGGATACCATCATGGAACCGGATACCTTTCCGCTGTATGACAGCGTTCGTCCCAATGTTTCCTTCTGGGAGAAAATATATACAAAATATTCAACGACCCAGGGAGTCATTCACGATAAGAAAAATCTGGCGATCATCTATGAGGTCATTGGGCTCATAGATCGCAATCGCCATGGCAACCGCAAAATCAACAAAGCGCGGATAAAAAAGGTCAAAAACAAATATAAACAGATCCTGGCCAAACTCGCGCAAGGTGAAGTGCCAAACGGGCCCGAGGAACAACGCGTGGCTGCATTATTCGGAACCCATGCAAAGCCCGCCGATTTCCGGAGCGCCATACGAAATTTGCGATGTCAAGTCGGCCAGAACGATCCGTTCCGCAAGGGGATCATTCGATCCGGCGCCTACCTGGCAGAAATGAAACAGATCTTTCGCGACGCAGGTTTGCCCGAGGATCTGGTGTATCTGCCGCACGTGGAATCATCTTTTAATCCCAAAGCCTACAGCAAATTCGGTGCTGCCGGCATGTGGCAATTCACCCGTTCGACCGGCAAAAGTTTTATGACCGTCAGCTATGCGGTCGATGAGCGGCGGGATCCCATCCTATCAACGCGAGCGGCCGCGCGGTTGCTGAAAAGGAATTATAAAAAATTTCGCAACTGGCCGATGGCCATAACGGCTTACAACCACGGCGTCACCGGCATGCTGCGGGCCAAAAGGCGCAAGGGAGACTATGAAACCATCTTCAAAGAATACCGCAGTCGCATTTTTAAATTTGCTTCGCGTAATTTTTATTCTGAGTTTCTAGCGGCCCGGGAGGTTGCCCGTGATTATCGTCAATATTTCGGTGAGCTAATACTGGACCAGCCTTCGAAAAGCCAGGAAGTTGTGCTGGCCGGTTACGGTTCTCTGCCGGAAATCGCCCGGCAACTCAATCTGAAACTTGCGGTGCTGAGTGACCTGAACCCGGCGTTGCGAAACCCGGTGCTCAGAGGACAAAAATATGTGCCGCGCGGTTTCCATCTGAAGCTACCGGCGCAGTCCGATCGGGACTGGAAGCGTGTGATCGCTGAACTGGCACCGAAAATCTATAAAAATTACCAGAAGCGCAGCCAAATTTATACCGTCCGCAAGGGCGATACCGCCGGAGAAATTGCCCGCAATCACGGTGTCGAATTAAATGATCTGATTGCCGCCAACAATCTGGATGCGCGGGCCACCGTTCATATTGATCAAAATTTAAGAATACCGCTGCCGGGTGACAAGCCACCGGTGCTGGCCGCTGTGAAATCCGAACGCACCAAGCCCAAAACAGTTCAAAATTCAAAGCTACCAGCGGCACAGCCGCAAACGGAAACATCTGAGCGCAAACCAGAACAGCGCCTTGCGCAGATAGAAACACCGGAATCCCTGCAGTCTCAGATCGATTCCAGCCTTGATTTTGACACGATTGAATCTAACCGGATCATTGAAGCGGCGCTTTTGCGAATGCCGCCCCAAAGTTCCGGGTCCAAAAAAGATCAATCCGCTGCGCCAGCGGACTTACAGGATCCACGGCCGAAGGCAGTCCTGAGCGCCGATGTGGTGCTGGGCCAGCTGGCCATTAAGCGTGTCCAGACGGATCAGGGCCGTCCCATCGGCCGGATTCAGGTGGAGGTTGAAGAAACGCTGGGGCATTATGCCGAGTGGCTGGAGGTTTCCGCCAGTGAGATTCGGCGGCTGAACGGCCTGCGATATGGCAGGCCCATTCGAATCAACGATTCAATTAAAATTCCACTGGGCCGGGTAACCAAAGAGGTGTTTGAAGAAAAGCGATTTGAATTTCATAAGGAGCTGGCCGAAGATTTTTTTGCATCTTTTCGAATTGAAAAAGTCCAGACCTATACGGTTAGAAGAGGAGACACCATCTGGACGCTTTCAACAGAGAAATTTGAAGTACCGCTGTGGTTAATCAAAAAATACAATGCCCATCTGAACTTCAGTGCGTTGTATCCTTCGCAAAAGCTCGTCATTCCCATTATTGAGAAAATCACCTAACCTACTGGTTTTTAAACTCTCATCTTTTTTCCGAGAGTGGGGTTACCGCTATAGGTTAAGCCCGTTGGCCCGTAGAGCCCGTAAGGAATAAAATTAGACCTTTTTCCCTTTTAACCGGCACAACCGGCTCAACGGGCGCAACCGGCCGAACCGACCTATATCGGTGGCGCGATGGTTACCAGCAGTCTGAGATGGGTTTTGGCACGCAGGCCGTGAGGTTCGGCAATGTCGCTGATGACCACGTCACCGGGTTTTGCCGGCAGGGTTGTATCCCCTTCTCCTAAAAACTCGCCTTCGCCCTCCAGGATAACCAGGCTTAACTGGCCTTCGATGTCGTGGTTGTGAACCGGCAGTTCCTGACCGGGCTTGAAATTGAAATTGAGGATTTTAAAATAAGGTGAGTCGTGTACCAGAAGTTTTTTAAACGCCTTTTCGGAGAAATCGTTTTCCTCGTAAAGATTAAGCTGCTTCATTGTGGCCTCCCGTTATTAAAAGTTAATCTGTGGATACACCATCATAGATGAATGTTCGGTGCTAGATCATTGATTTAGGTCAAAAGCGCCCATAAAAAGACCCGCTATCGACGCTATCCTGTATCTTCTTTGCCGATAAGCGGGCCGTTATAGCAAGCGAAGTTAACGCTGACGGTTAATTTGCCATCAGGTTCTAACGAGCGGAATCGGCGCTTGGAGAAATGGTTACATCAATGCGACGATTCATCGCGCGACCCTCTTCAGTTGAATTCGAGGCCAGCGGACGCATGGATCCATATCCGACGGCAATGATTTTATCAAAGGGCAAAATTCCATTGGCAACCAGGTATTGACGAACCGCTTCTGCCCGCTGCTGGGACAGGTGCTCGTTTAGCGGTTCCGGTCCGGTGCTGTCGGTATGGCCGCCGATAATGACATCGGGTTCTCCAAAGGCCCGAATGGCACGTTGGACCTTGCCGAGCAAAGCATAATTATCCGGTATGATCACCGATTGTCCAACCGGAAAGCGAATGGCTTTCAGCCGGATAATCAGCTGGTTTTCTCTTTTATACACTTCAGCTTCACTGGGGTCAAAGTAACCTCTGACCTCGCTGAAAAGCTGGTTTAATTGATTTTCGGCCATAAGCCGCTGCTGCTGCTGACGGCTCTGGCCTTCCAGCGAAGCGATCTTGTGCTGCAGATCGGTGATTTCTAATTGCTGTGCTTTAATCTTCTTAGCGGTAAATTCATGGTCAGCCTGCTGAGCGGAAATTGTCGCCAGAATGCTTTTATTCTGCTGTTCAAATGATTGATCCCTCATATCCGGCGCCGTCAGGCGGCTGGATATTTTATGCAGGATGGATTCCATTTTCAACGCAGTTTGTTCCGGCGCCTCCTGCTGAATTTTGATGGTCTCTGCGGCAATTTCCATATGGCGGCGCGCCAAAAACAGCGCTTCATTGGCCAGCACACGCATCTGCTCTTTTTGGTAAGGGTTTTCAGTGATAAACGTATCGGCTTCTACAAATTTGTTTTTGGCAGCGGCATAGGACTCCGGGGCGATTTTATCTGATTTTTGTTTTTCGGCCGCCCGCAGCAGGTTGCGAACCTCACCGATGGTACGAATTTTAATCGCCCTTATTTCCAGCTGGCGGAATTGTTCAGTGACGGCGGCCTGGTTGCGCTGGGCATAACCGAGGTCTTCTTCTTCAATCGCCCGGGAGAGGTTTAAAAACGCTTCTTCTGCAGCCTGATAATCTTTGCCGAGCGCGGCAGCACCGGCTTTACGGGCCAGTTCGCGCCCTTGAATGGCTTCAGCCAGCGAGACTTTGGATACCGCTGCTATGTTTTTGGCCCGGTTAAGCTCCGCCCGGCTGGTTGCAATTTCATCAAAGATTTTCGACAGTTCAGCACCTTCTTCCAGAAGCCTTTTGGCCTCATTGAGCGAAGACTCCGCTTTGGCAAACCATGTGGGTGACAGGACATTTATGTTTTCGTTGCGCGCCATGGCGACATCGTTGTCCAGCTGGTTGATCAGCTGCAGAGGATGCGCCGTTTTAGAAATCGATTCAACTTCCAGTTGTCGACCCCCGCAGGCGGTGAACAAAACAAGTATCATCAGATACCACAGGATCGTTGAAAATGAGGTCTTTTGAGTCATATTCTTGAAGCCCTTTCTGTTTCGTGTGTTTAATTCGATCGGTGTTCGTACGCGGCGGACCCTCTCGCTAAATACTTAGATTGATAATATTACTGTTACAAAATATTGTGCTCAACAGCAAGCTAAAATAATCTAAAATCGATCGCCGGCCGGCATTCGTTTTTTTAAAAACCCGGCCAGCCGGTGTTGTGCTTTGACCTCAAAGATATTAAGATGGTATGTAGAACTTGCCGCCAATATCATAATTTTACAGCGCAACCGATATGAAAACAGCCCACATTAAAGATATCCTCAGCTCGCATGCCCATGGGAATAATCGTTGTCTGTCCTGCGGCACCGACGAGAACATGGGGCGGCGGAAATATTGTTCAATCGAGTGCCGTCAAAAGCTGCGCTACAGTCTCAACATGCGGACGGGTTTGCTGAAAGCGCTGAATACAAAGTTTGCAAGCTTTTATTTTACGACATCGTTGCTTTTTTTGGACGTATTGCCTTATGGGTCGATGAGCCTGTTCAGCTTTCTTTTTCCGCGAACCCCCGACCGAAAACCGGTTGATGACTTCGTTACGATGGCAAATGTACTGGGCAATGCCTGGTGGGCTGAAAAGCGCCGGACCAACAAGCGCTACATTGCCACACAGCATGTTTTGGAAAAAGCCAAAAACCAGAAGACCGCTGCAAAATCCATTAAACCGTTCGAAATCGTAAAACCGGCCCGTATGGCCAAGTCGCTGACTTTTTTAAAGCTGGGGCGTTCGGACCTGGATTCGCCCCAGCTGCAGCGGATCATAAAAAGTGCCTACCGGCAGCAGGCCAAGGTTCATCATCCGGATCATAGCGGCGATGCTGCGGTCTTTCGAAAAGTTCAACAGGCCTACGAGCAGTTAATGGATTGGGCTGAAAACCCGACATTTACACGGCGACGCGGCTTTCCGGACAAATGGTTTTATGAAGGCGCCACCAACCGGTGGATCCAGCCGGCACCCATCAAGCTCACCCCACACTAAAACTGGTTTTAAACAGGTTTAGCCGGTTTGCCCGTTGAGCCCGTTAGCCCGTAATAAAATTTGGTCTTATTCCTTTTTAACCGGCTCAACGGGCTAACCGACAGCGGCGGCGACCATGGCCTGAACGTTTTCCAGTTTGGCATTGGCTGGAATATCGCAGCCGGATTGCAGAATAAAGCCCTGCGGGCCGAGCTCCCGGATCAGGCGTGAGCAGTATTGGTAAACATCTTCCGGATTGTTTAAAAACAACATGGATGCCGGAACATCTCCCATGATACACATATGATTGCCCAGGATTTTTTTGGCCCGGAAAATATCGGTCTCTCCGTCCAGCGCCATGATACATTTGCCCCGGGGCAGTTCTCTGAAACGCTCCAGTTCACGGGTCCAATCCGAATCCAGATGCAGCAATGCAATCAGGCCGGCATCAATTACCTCAAACACTATTTTGCGAAAGTAAGGCCAGACAAATCGATTCCACATGGCCGGGGATAACAAGCATGGCGCCGAGCGCCAACCGCCGACCCACACCAGCGGGTAACCCAGATTTTTTGCCCGCTGGATTGTTTTATGTGTCAGATGCGGCAAGATGGCATCCATGGCGGCTTCGACTTTATCCGGAATTTCGAGCAGATCCATCGCAAATTTCATCAATGACCGGGACCCGCAGAGTAGTTCGATCGGTGTTGTGATGTCGCCTCCGGTCAACACCGGTATGCCAAGACGTTGCCATTCAGCGCGCACGTCAATGGATTTGCGTTCTGGCGAAAAATATGCGGGCGGCACATCTTTGAGAAGATGCTCGCGCATCATTTTTTTAAAAAAAACCGGCCATCCAAGATCCAAAATCTGGTTATAATCATCCCTGCCCATCAATTCGGTTTCGATCACCTGCCACATCTCATTTTCCGGCAAATCGACACCCGGCACGCGAACCTTGGCCATAAAGTCGTAGCAAAGCGCATATGGCCAAAAAGAACCATAGTTAATCGCATCCCCTTCACCGACGATCTGAAATGCCTGGATCATCGTGTCAATGTTCGTTTGCGGGGATCGTAGAAAGGCCGCCATGGGTGTTTGGGTGACATCGGCGGCAAATCCGGAATACTCCAGAACAACCGGTGTGCGGTCCGGTTCTTCTAAGGCAACGGCCTT
>JBFFCW010000065.1:0-13691 GCA_041559695.1 Desulfobacterales bacterium | reverse complement strand
GCGCCTTAAATTCGTCACCCAGATGCTCCAATTTATCCGGGTGGTATTTGCTGGCAAGTTCCCGATAGGCGTGCTTTATCTCTTCGACGGATGCCCTTCTGTCAATTCCCAGTACGCGGTGCGGATCCCATTCCCATTGTGCGCTATTTTCAGAATCCGGACCTTTTGAATCTGACCGGTTCTGGCCGGAATAATTCCCGCGACGCCTGTTCTGAAAGCTGCCATCGGCCGATTGATCATAGCGGCCGTAGTTGGCAAACTTTTTTTTGCGGGACATAAAATATCGCCACAACAGTATCCAGATGATCAAATCATCCAGCCACCCCCAGCCGATCATAAAATCCGGAAGAATATCATAGGGATTAAGCGTATAAAGCCCCGCCAATATCAAAAGAATCAGTTTCAACATGGTCAGATGCAGACTTTAAAATATTGAATAATTATCGAAATCTTCTTCAGTATATAAATTCAACTGTTATCGGTATAAGGTAATACCGCCAGGAAATATTGGTACTTATTTTTGAGAAGGTCCCACCAGCTTTTGATCCTGCCGAACGGGTGATCAAGTATAATGAATCATTGGGTCGGGGTCAATGAAAAGCAAGGTCATGACGGATTCGTACTCCGGCCCCGCGGCTTGCTGAAATCGATTATTTTCAATACATTGTCGAGACTTCGCCAATGCCGCAACAGCCGAAATTATCATTCAAGAAAACCCCATCGTTTCCCGATAAAAGAATAACGGTTTGGTTTCGACTTCATGTGACGTCAAACCCAATTCAATTTAAAATAATTCATTATAATTTCAGAATGTTAATCGGTATCCAACTCAAAAAGGACTTCGCCCTTGGCGCTGAATATGATACGATGGACACAATGCGGGGTTAGCTCAATATGAAAATGCGTCATGCGATTCTTTTAGTATTGCTGGTAATGGTCGGTATCGGTACCGTTTATTTAGACGATTATCAGGACCGGAACCTCGTGGTCCTGAAAAACGGCACCGTGATCATCGTCGATGAGATCTGGAAATCCGGTCGTTTTCTCCTGTATAAAATCGATGATGAAGTTTTTACTGTCAATAAGACCGAAGTCGAGAATTATGGAAAACCGAATTCAAAATCGATGCTGAAGCACGCCAAGTTTAAGGTATCCCTCCTTTTAATCAGTGCCAATGACGAATTCAAGGACTTTGCCAACAATACGACGGTTTCATTCGGCCAGCGGTCTTTCTGGGTAATCGGCATCCTCGCGGCTACGGCCTTTTGCATCATTTTGCTGCTGGCCCTTCACCTGATCCTTAAAAATCGCCAGCCGGTCCCAGATCCCGCCCAACCGGCAAAAGCCCGGAAACCGGCGACGCCTCCTCCTGATGATGATGATGACGAGATCACGCCCTCCGATATTATTGAGTATTTTTTAAACTTGTTCAGGCTTCAGATCGGTGCCAATCCGGACGCCCCGATGGAGACAAAAGCTTTAATGGACAATACCTCAGGGTCCAATACGGTTTACGAGCTGCGCATAAAACATCGCGGAGAATGGATGCGTCGCCGCATGAGCATTGGTCCACTGGGTGATGAAGCCGGCAGCAAAAGCAAATGTTTCTATGTGATTTATGATGTCCACCTTGTGGTTAAAATACCGGTAAAACCCATCTCTGAATTTGAATTCTATAATAAATGCATCAAAAAAGAAGGCCAGATTGTTGATAAACTGGCACCCAAAGAATGCATTGTTCCCAGGGTTTCGACCATCGTGAGCATGATTCATAAATTACCCGAAAGGGCTCATTTGTCGGTTGATCAACTGGAAGAAAAATACGTCGATTGGCTGCGCAGTAAGACTCAATACCAAAAATACTTGAAAATAAAAAATACATTTGTATTTTTTATGGATTTTTCAAAATACTATTTTCTGAGTCATATCGTGGACAATCTGCACGATGTGAAAGATGCAATGGCACAGGAAATCATCGCAAACGCCGAAACCATTTTTGACAACCAAAAATTCCGCGGAAGATACGGCAAAGCCAAGGAATCCATTGGTATCGAATTACGACACGTATATGACCAATGTCAGGCGGCTATTCGTCAATTTCTGACGGACTCCGGCGTTTCGTCGGATGTATCGATGTTTCGTATCCAAACCTGGTTCCTGACGCATTTAGCGGGAAAAGCAATTGGCATCAAAGAAGCCGGTCTTTCTGAAAACCTGGTGAAGGAATTAAATACGCTGATCGAGCTAAGTTTATCCAAGCAAATGGAAGCGGTCACAGCTTACCGAAACACCATCACCGAGTATGTCCATAAGATACGCTTTGAACAAAATAAGCCTCAAATGGCCAGCATCATAACCAACTTACTGGACCTGCTGGCGTGGCTGCGTACCAGACGCATTGCCATGCGAGATCTGAAACCAGACAATCTGCTGGTTGCCGGCGATCCCGCAAAGTACCCTTTGTTTTTAATGAAACCCGATGAGTACGAGCTTGGAATCATCGATGTCGAAACCGCTGTAGATTTTGAAAAACAAAAGGATGGCAAAATCAAACAACCCTTGTTGGGCGGTACGCCGTTTTATGCAACCCCATCACATTTTTTCAGCAATAAGGTCCTTACCGAGGCATTTCCCAATTTAAGAAAAATATTACATTTGCAGGACTGGCACGCTACCCTGGTAATGATTTTTAAAGCCGTTACCGGAGAACTGATGTTTGAGCGTACTGCCCGGTTGTTTGCAGATATTCGCAATAAAATAAAGTTCGGCCAGACACAAGGCATGCTGGAGACCGAAATTGTAGCCGATGTCAGCCGTGCGTTTTGGCGCAGCGCACTGGTGGAATTTCAGACCCGGATGAATCAAAAAGAACAGTTGCTTAAATCCATTTTTTTGTCTGTCCCCGATACCTCCAAAAAGATGTTTAAGAAGGTATTGTCCAAAGATATCCGCGCCACCACCGAAAAAATAAAGCGTTGCATCAGCAATCAGACGGTTTTTGAGAGTCCGCAAAGCCGGCAACTATTGCTTGATTCCTCCCCAGCCAGAATTGACCAGCTTCGGATTGAATTTGAAAATAAGGTTAGATCCATGCGCAATAAATCCAGCGGCCACGCAAACACGATTGTGTTACTAAAATACCTGCGTACCCTAAAATTGCACGCCGAACAACAAAAACAGCTGTTGATAAGGCTCGAAAAGGAGGTCTCAAGGATTTCCGCTTACACGCTGCTGGGCTTTATGTTCAACAATCTATACAAATCCATGTTTCGCGAAGAATGGTTGGCAAAACCGGCTGCCAGTGAAAAAATTCCTGATGCAGGTGTTGATGAAGCAACTCTCCAGGCAACTGTCTAGCAGGCATCTCAAAAGCAGAGAAGTCCCCTTTTAAACCGAATCGACATTTTTATTTGACAGTTTATTTCTGCTCATTGTATTCTGATTATGGTAAGGCGTCATGCGGTTCGGACGAACCGCTGGTTCTTCATGAAACCGTAGAAGTGTTTCAAAACCCCATCTAAGGCCCAATGGCTGCGTTGCCCCGCGAGCGGGATTCGCATCTGATTTATTAGATTAAGGTGCAGCACAGGCCTCCGATAAATGCTCACATACCCATGTATGCTGCGCTTTCTCGATCAGCCTGCGCCTTGATACATTCCTTAATCTGTTTAGATCAGACATGTAATCCCGCTTAGCGGGGCTTTGATGCACACCTTAATGTGTAAAAATCAAGACGTGTAATCCCGCGTTCAAGCGGGAAACCTGATCTGAGCTTTTGAAATCACTTCTAGTTAATAATTTTCTTTTGTGCTTCTCTCAAATGACCCACCACCCGGACAGTCAAAATTTAAGCCCCGAACAAGGACAGCTGCTGGTCAAGCTGGCCCGGCAAACGCTGTCGAAACAGCTCGCAAAACAAATCCCGCAAAATGAGATCGATTCTTTGAATACCGCGCTAACGGATCCCTGCTTTAATTCATCATGCGGGACCTTCGTCACGCTGACGATTGACGGGCAACTTCGAGGATGTATCGGCAACCTTACTTCCAATGAGTCCCTGACGTCAAGCGTGCGCCGGAATGCCATCAATGCCGCCTTTCATGACCCCCGGTTTTCGCCGCTGGGCGCCTCAGAACTGGACCGCATCTCAATCGAAGTCAGTATTCTATCTGAGCCCCGGCCGCTGTATTACCGGGAGGCATCTGATCTGTTAAAAAAACTCCGTCCCCATATCGACGGGGTGATTCTTCGCAAAGAACCGGCCAGCGCAACCTTCCTGCCGCAGGTATGGGAACAGCTTCCGCGTCCCCAGGATTTTCTTGGGCACCTTTGCCTGAAAGCCGGTCTGGCAGCAGATGCCTGGCAGCATTCGGAACTTGAAGTTTCAACCTACCAGGTCCAGTACTTCGAAGAGCCCGGCTAAAATTCTTACGCCTCCTCGTTGTCTTTTTCATATGCCCTTTTTCTGAGCAGTTTTCGAATAAACCCCAATATTGTCAGCAGTGCGGCCGACACAAACAGGATTTCATAAAGGTGAATGGAAAGGTAGGTAAACCAGTTGATACTTGCTTTGAGATGGTTGCGCCACTGCTCTTCAAACGTTTCAAATGAGATCGCAAAACGGTTCTCAACTGCGGATTCAATGTCAACCCCCTGCCGCAGCAGACCCAGAAGATCATGTATACTTTGCGGGCCGTACTGACGACTCATATACTCCACCACACTTTTACTCTGTTCATAAGCCAGCATAAGGCCAGTTTTATCATGCGGGAAACGCTGTGCTAAATTTACCAGATCAAAATCACTGCCTGACAAAATGGCTGCCGGCAACCGGGTGCGCTTGCTGTCCATTAGGATATCGGCCAACCCGTCGCTGGCCCACTGGCAGATGCCTTCATCCAGCCAGCGGGGCAGATTATCCCCTTTGATATGGTGATGCAGCAATAGATGACACAATTCGTGTTTCACAATCGTTTCCAGGGTAAAGGGTGACGTATTCATCTTTGAGTAATCGATGACCACCACGTTTTTTTTAGGCAGGGCATATGCCACCACAAGTTCATGTCCGGCCAGTTGCTGGAATTTTTTTTGATTATTGATCAGCACCAGAGAGGGTCGAAAGTTCACAGGCCATTGAAACAGGGATTCGAGCGTCCGTTTAATGGAAGGATATGCGCGCAAAACCTGCTGTGCGGTTTGATCCAGCCCCTCATCGTAAACAACCGCAAGCTGCGGCGTATTCAGCGTTGACGGCCCGGCCGCAATTAACACTGGAGGCGCCATTAACAAAATAAATAAAATTGATAATAATGTGCACTTGCCCATTTTTTTCTCAAGATATTCCGGTCACATAGCGATTATAATTTGAGGTGCCGGGTGCCCGTGTTCAGGTGTCAGTCTCGGGTCCGGAGGGCCTATCCATCGAATTTGGCCTATTTTGAATATCGAATATCGAGCACGAAATTTCGAATGATGAACTAGGGCCGGCCTCTGTGCCAGCTGTCGTAAAAGGCAGCCGCAGCGGGCCGCCCTACTCTGCCCTCTTTCTTCTGGACCTGATGCCTGACGCCTGACACCCGGCACCTAAAACCTTCATTCTTTTAAAAGAAGATTGAAAAATCTATGCGTGTTTTGTAAATTACTTACGGGATACAACCCTAAAGCTGCTATGACTTTACCCCTTTGCGGTTTAATCCTGTGTATGAACTATATCCAACCTGCGTGGATAAGTAAAACCGGTTTTCAGAACCTATTATCGCTGGTGTCCTGAAATTCGGTCCACCAATCGAGGAGCAGTTATGTCAGAAATTCGCAATCGAACCATTCAAGGTTTGCAGGTCGGTGATAGCTTTACCATATCGCGTCGCTTTACCGAAGAAGATATGATATCCTTTGCAGACGTGACCCGGGATTACAATGCGGTACATCTGGATTCGCGGTTTTCCGGTGCCAAAAATTTCAAAGACCGCATCTGCCACGGCCTGCTGGTCGGCAGTATGTTGACTGAAATCGGCGGCCAGATTGGCTGGCTGGCTTCGGTCATGAGCTTCCGATTCAAACAACCGGTTTATTTTGGCGAAACCATCACCTGTAAATTTACCATCGCCGAGGTTGATGAGCGCCGACGTGCAAGTGCGGAAGCCGTCTATTTCAATCAGGATGGCGACATTGTTCTGGAGGCGGAGCTAAAAGGGATTTTACCGGATGCAGCCGAGCGCCGCATCTTGGATGCCATGGTGGCTGAGGGTGATCCGACCAATAAATTAAAATAACCGGGACTTGTTTTAAGAAAACATCATTCCGGCTGCGGCTGTTTTCGAATCTGTGGTCCACGGCTGCTGGTTGAATTTGAACTCGAACCGGCGGCAGTCCCCGATGATTTGATCATATTCGAGCGTCCTTCAAACACGGCACCTTCTTTAATGTCGATGGACGCTGCGGTGCAATCGCCGACAAGTTTTCCGGTGGGGTGGATCTCCAGTTGCTGGTGAGCCTTCACGTTCCCGTTCACCTCTCCCTGGATAACAATATTTTTGGCTTCAACATCGGCCTCAACGATGCCGGTGTTGCCGATGAAAATATCACCGGATAGTTGAACAGCGCCTTTGAGGTAGCCCTCCACATGGAGATTTTCAGGTCCCTGAATTTCACCTTCAATTCTGACATTTTTACTCAATAAAGATATGGAGTCGGCGGATGTGTCTTTTGGCATGAATAAGGCTCCTTTTGAATTTCGATCGGCTCATTTGCGGAAACGTTTTCAAATCCTTTGCAGCGTCTGGATATCACCGGTCGTCTATTTTTTTTGTAGGTGCGGTTGTGCTTGGCGGTTCCAGGGCTGAATCTGTCTTTCGGGTTCCGGTCGGCTTCGATGATCGGTCATTCATCGAAATTTCGCCATCAAAAGAAGCGCCTTCCGATATGGTTAGCTTGGGCGTGGTGATCTGCCCTTCAACTCGAGCCGTCTGATCCAGGTGAATCCGATCCTTGGCGGCCAGGCTTCCCTTTACGCTGCCATTTACCGAAATGACGTCTGCTTTTACTTCGCCCTTGATTTTAGCCGATTGAGCGACCTTAACCCGACCTCTTAGATTAAATTCCCCATCAAGGCCGCCCAAAATAATGACGTTGCCATTTCCCGAAACGCGGCCCTTAATCCTCAGATTTTTGCCAAAATAGGACGTCTCATTCTGTGATACGGCTACCTGGGGCCGCTCTGCTTTCGTTTCTTTTTTCTTCTTGCCGAATAATGGCATCCAGTTGCTCCTTCTTCTGCGGTAGGTAATTTGAAAAAATCGCTTAACGCCTATCTGATATTATATATCAAAACTCATAAAATCAACAGCGTAAGTTTTGCTGATGGGGTTTTCCAAACCGGGCGCTTCGCACGCGTGTCTACGGTTTCACCGCGTTGTTTTCAATGATTGGGGCTTTTCGTGCCTCTGTCTTTTACCGCCTTTGGCGGTAAAAGACAAGTCACCCGCTGTGCGGGCGGTCGTTGACACCTGACAATGTTGCATTTTTATGTTATAGGAAATAAATTCCTGCAGGAGGAGCGGCCTATGAAAAAAACTATCCTCGCTTTTGCTTTGGTCATGTTTTTCATTTCTCCTGGTTTTGCCGATGTCATTTCAGACCCTGCTGAATTTAAAAAAGCCAGGGATCACATGGTCCAGACAACCATAAAAAACCGGGGCATATCCGACCCGAATGTTCTGGCGGCCATGAAGACCGTCCCGCGACATCGCTTTGTGCCGCAAAATCTTTTGTCTGTCGCTTACACGGACCGACCGCTGCCCATCGGAGAAGGGCAGACCATCTCACAGCCATATGTGGTTGCATTGATGACCGAAATTCTTCAACCTGCCAAAGATCACCGCATCCTGGAAATTGGAACCGGCTCCGGTTATCAGGCGGCAGTCCTGGCACAAGTGGCCAAACAAATTTATACCATCGAGATTAAAGAAAAACTTTATTACAAAGCTAAGAAAACTCTGAAATTACTTGGATATGATAAGATTCAAACTAAACATTCTGATGGCTATTTCGGATGGCCGGAACAGGCGCCATTTGATGCGATTATGATCACCGCTGCCATCGATCATATTCCACCGCCATTGCTCAAACAGTTAAAAGATGGCGGCAGACTCGCTTTACCGCTGGGCAACCCGTTTAGTTACCAGAATCTGGTTATGGTCACCAAAAAGGGAGAAGATCTGAGCGTGAAACAAATTACAGGTGTTCTTTTTGTGCCCATGACCGGTTATGCGCTAAAAAAGCCCTCACCTTGATCGCCCATGATGTTCAGTGCCGTCTTCCTTATCGGTTTTTCCACCCTGGCCTTTGAGGTCCTGCTGACAAGGATCTTTTCCATCAGCCAGTGGAATCACCTTTCTTTTATGGTCATCAGCATTGCCCTGTTTGGCTTTGCTGCCAGCGGAACCTATCTAAGCATTTATAATGCGCGGCACGGCCAACCTCAGCATTCTTTCCCGGCCCACACGACCATCGCCATTCTTGTTGTTCTGTATACGGCAACTACCATCCTGGCATTCATCGCGTTGAACAACAGCCCGCTGGATTATTTCAGGCTGCCGATTGAGCCCATTCAGAGTGTTTATTTGCTCATCGCTTTCATTCTGTTGTCACTACCCTTCTTTTTTTCAGGTCTCATTGTGGCGCTGGCTTACACGCGCCTGCCTGAAAAGACCGGTCTCACCTATTTTGCCACCATGTGCGGTTCTGCCGGCGGTACGATCTTGCCGGCCCTGTTGCTTCCTTTTTTTAGCGAAGGCCAGCTGGTTGTTTTTTGTGCCATTGTTCCGCTGGTCCTGCTGCCGTCGAGCCTCGGCCGGTTTCAAAAAATCCAAACGGCGTCCGCAAACCCGAGATCAACTCAAATTGCGTTGGCGCTTTTCAGTATGATCCTGGTCATGGGCGCCATCTATCTGGTGACCCCCTATGGAGACTGGCTGATCCGCGTAAAGCCTTCGCCTTACAAAGCCCTTTCCCAGGTTCTGCAATTTCCAGAAACCCGCATCGAACAGACGTTCAGCAATATCAGGGGGCGAACCGATCGGGTGACAAGCCCCTATATCCGTTTTGCTCCGGGGTTGAGCCTGCGCTATCAGGAAAGCATACTGCCGCAGGAGGCGACATTCAGAGACGGCGATCATCAGCTTGTTTTGTATCCGTCCGGTTCCCGGACCCGCACCCGATTTTCGGCATATACCCTCTCTTACAGCGGATACGAAATACGCCCCGGAGCTCAAAAAGCCCTCCTCGTTTTAGACGGGGGGGGGACGTCGATTCCATGTGTTCTATCTTCAAAAATTCAAAACATTACCATTGTGATTAAGAATCCGCCGCTGGCCAAAATTTTAAGAGAGCACTACGGTCTTAAGGTTGTCTGTCAACCTCCCAGAGCCTTTATGACACAAACGTCCGAGCAATTTGACATCATCCAACTGGAAAACTGGGGGACCGCGATCCCGGGTTCCGCCGCTCTTGATCAGGAACACCTGTTTACCACCGACGCGTTTTTACAATACCTGCAGCACCTGACGCCGGATGGGGTGGTTATCATTTCGCGGCGGCTGCTGTTGCCTCCGGCCGACTGCCTTCGCCTGTGGGCATCCGCCTACGAAAGTTTAAAGCGGATCGGCACTCGAAAGCCGGCCGATCATCTTGCCATTCTGCGCAACTGGGATACCTTTACCCTGCTGGTATCTAAACAGCCGCTGCAACGCAAAACGACGGCGCATTTGAAAAATTTTGCTGAAAAACTTAATTTTGACATCGTATTTCTTCCCCAGATCACATCCGACCAAGCCAACCGATTCAATAAATTTGATTCACCCTACCATTTTATCGAAGTCCATCGTCTGGCAGCGGCCTATGACAAAGGTCAGGAAAAGGGATATTTTAGATCCTATGTTCTTGATATCCAACCCCAGTCGGACAATCGCCCCTTTCCCGGCCGTTATCTAAAATGGCCGAAAGTAAAATCACTATATCAGACCCTGGGCAGTCGCCTGTATGCCCTGCTGATGTCCGGAGAAATCGTGGTTCTGGTGGTTTTGATCGAAGCGCTGGTGATCAGCGGGTTTCTACTTTTTCTGCCGCTTGTTTTTGTCCGCCGCAGTCAAAGAAAAACATCCATTTCTCAAGTCCTTTATTTTTTAGGGGTCGGGGCCGGATTTATGTTCATCGAACTGTTTTTCATTAAAAAATATATTCTGCTTTTCGGCGATCCGGTGATTAGCTTTAGCGTCGTGGTCTGCGGAATTCTCATTTTTTCAAGCCTGGGGGGTGCCTGGATTCAAAAAAAAGATAAATCGGTTTTAAAAAAGGCGCTGCCCATTTTGATTATCATCCTGTTGCTGGCGTTGCTCGCACTGGACCCGCTGATGAATTTCTTGCTGGGGGTTAGGGGCATCTGGCGATATATTTGGGCCCTGCTGATATTATTTCCCATCGGGTTTCTAATGGGGCTGCCCTTTACCATTGGTATGCGCGATTTTCTGGCTTCCGCCACCCAACGCGCATACGCCTGGTCGGCCAATGGCTGTGCTTCGGTGATCACCGCTATTGTGTCCGCCCAGATCGCTCTTATTTTGGGGATATCTTCTATTTTGGGTTGTGCCGTCGCCGCTTATTTGGTCGTGATTTTCAGCTGGCAACAAATGAACAGGGCTTGAACGTGAACGCGCCAATCATCGAAATTAAAGTGGAATGTTACGCGGGATATCGGGGAGATGAAACACCGCGTGTCATCTGGTTTGAATCCCGCAAAATTGAAATCAAAAAAGTGCTCGATCGCTGGCTGGATCCGGATCACCGCTATTTTAAAATGCAGGACGACGAACAACGGATCTATATCATTCGCCACGATACGAACACCGGGAGCTGGGAGCTAATTTTCTATCAGGAAGTATAAAAAAATGAGCTAAAATTAGAAATGCTCTAAAATGACTAAAGTTGAGGAATTCAACCTGTCGAGAGCCTCAGGGTCGAACGATCAAATTTATAATAAAAAATGGAGCACAGCGACTCAATAATTTTAGGCATTTTAGCTCATTTTGGTCATTTTAGGCACCGCTAACTTTAGAGCAGCTTTGGAACTTTTATTATCTGTCCTCCAAAATGAACTGCTAATTTTGAGATAGCTTATAGGAATAGACCATGCAGCCATTGAATGATTTTCAGCCACCGTTTTTTTTAAAAAATGCCCATGTGCAGACGGTCCTGGCCAGCAGCAAGCTCCGCACGCTGGGAAGCAATACCATGCGGGATGTGGCTCGCCAAGAAATTATCGAAACTGCCGAGGGCATTAACCTGCTGGGCCATCATTCCGTTCAAAATGGCTGCCAGGCAAAAGGTCTGGCGATTCTGCTGCATGGTTGGGAGGGCAGCGCCGACTCAACCTACTTATTACGCTGTGCCAGAAGCCTGTATGCCAATGGCTATGACATTTTCAGATTAAATTTTAGAGACCATGGAGACAGTCACCATCTCAATGAAGGTATCTTCTACGCGGTTCTTTTAGAAGAAGTTTATCAGGCGGTCGCACAGGTGGCCGCTTTTTCTGGCGGCCGCCCGGTTTTTCTGGTTGGATTTTCATTAGGAGGCAATTTCGTTTTGCGCATTTTAAAAAAATGTGCCAGTGTTCCCATTAAAAACCTGTGTCATGCGGTCAGCATCAGCCCGGTGTTGAATCCGCAAAAATCGACAGCAAGAATCGATCAAATCACTTTGATCAAAAAATATTTCCTGGCGAAATGGCGGCGCTCTTTGACAAAAAAACAAGCTTTATTCCCGGACCTGTACGATTTTGGAAACGTAATGGGAGTGAAAACGATTCAGGCGTTAACCGATGCGTTGCTCGAAAAATACAGCGATTTCCCAACAGCGCACGATTATTTCGATGCCTATTCGGTATTGGGGCCGGCAATTGCGGATATTCATACCCCGACGACCATTGTTACGGCTCAAGATGATCCGATCATTCCGATAGAAGATTTTTATGATCTTCAGCTCAATAAACACATCCGGCTGGTCATTCATCCCCACGGGGGACACAATGGCTTCATTACCGGATTTAAACTGCAAAGCTGGCATGAAAACATGATCCCCGGGCTATTCGATCAAATATGCAAAAAAATGGAGGCATAATATGAATGACGACAAAACGATAGATATTTTAAAAAGTGCAATTCTGATGGAAAAAAGAGGGCAGGCTTTTTATGAAAAAGTGGCCCGGCAGGCATCCGCTGATGTTGTTAAGCGCTTTTTCGAAACGATGGCCGCAGAGGAGGAAAATCATATCCGAATCCTTTCCGAACAATTTAAAGCCTATCAGGGCAATAAACAATTTAATGCCGGCCAATTTGACGACCACCATGAGTCCGGTATCACCAGCCAGGTCCTTTCCAAGGAAATTAAATCCAAAATTTCCGCAGCCGATTATGAAGCGGCTGCCATATCGGCGGCGATGTCGATGGAAGAAAGTGCCGTAAAACTGTATTCCGACCGTGCGGCCACCGCCACCGATCCAAATGAAAAAGCACTTTACAACTGGCTGGCAAAATGGGAAACGCAGCACCTGAATTTTCTGGCTGACATTGACCGGGAACTAACCGAAGACATCTGGTATGATCAAAGCTTCTGGCCGCTTTAATATTGAATGAAAACCTTGGTTAAGTGCATCATAATCATTTTCATATTAATTTTTTTTCATGCTATTTCAGCGATTTGCGGTGAGTGGAAATTAATCGTTGATAAAGATGGCATCACCTTGTATGCCAGAGAAGTGAACGGTCATCCTGAAGCGCAATTTAAAGGAGTTTGTATCGTTCGCCGGCCCATTGAGGCTGTCGGATCCGTTTTATCTGATGTTGGTGCCTATCCCAAGTGGTTTTTCAAATGCATTGAAGCCAAAAAAATTCCAACCGAAAATTCATCTGAACTTCATTTTTTCCTTTATGTGGCGATTGACGCCCCGTGGCCGTTTTCAGACCGGGATGTCGTTTACAAGACCGACGTCACCATTGATTATGAATCGGGAAAAGTGGTTAGCCACAGTATCGCATTAAAAAGGTCATTTATCCCGTTGCCAGGGCGATACGTGCGCATCACCGATTCCGAACATCAATGGATTCTTGAAAGAATATCGGTTGACCGAACCCGCATCACATTTATGAATCGAACCAATGCTTCGGGCCCCTTCGCAGGTTTTATTTCTAATCCCGGCATTCGCGACACGATGATTCACTCACTTAAAAATTTAAAAAAAATGTTCAACCATCCGGATGCTAACGAAAAAACAGGGCCATAAGACATTTTTGAGATGGGTTTTATTCACACAGCGGAACCAGCATCACCGGACACGGCGCTTTTTCAAGAATGGTCATGCCAATATAGTCGACCCGGCCGAGGCACATTTTCTCCGGAAGCTGGTGACAGCCCAGAATAATCAGGTCCACATTCAGTTCCCGGGCCATTTTACAGGTTTTCAGGGCCGGATCAGCCGGCAAACAGATAAACGATCCTTTTTCAAAATCTGCCAGCAACGGTTTTATTTTGGCAACGTACTTCAGTTGCGCATCTTCGACCATTTTAACCCGCTTCGGGTCGTCTTCATCCAGTTCGTTTAATGTAAAATCCAGGGCGTGGAAAATATGCAGTTCGGC
>JBFFCW010000064.1:0-13762 GCA_041559695.1 Desulfobacterales bacterium | reverse complement strand
ATCATTTTATCCATCGACACCCCCAGATTTTCGAGTAAAATATTACACTGTTTGGCCAAGTTAACATCGATAGGCGAAGAAGAGATAACGGTATGCCCGAAACCCATGGCCGCCGCGCCGATGCCTTTGTGATTTTTGTCTTCCACCGGACCCAGGATCAGGTTTTTACCCTGGCATTCCTCGGCAATTTTTTTCAACACTTCCTCATCTTTTTCCACACTGGCCGTACCCCAGATAATCAAGGGCACATCAATGGCTGCGAGGACCTTCTTCACGGTGGCGGCGGCATCAGCAGCGCTGGCGTCGTTTCCGTTGGGATCGGTGCTCTTTAGCTGCAGAACAATCATTTCCGCCCCGTATTCATCAACGCATTTTTTAGCCCAGGCTGCCGGATCCGAGATCACATCCTTAAAAGGGCTCAACGCCGCTTCCGGCCATTCCTCCGGTTCGATATCCCAGATCTCCATGGCAACTCTGGGTTTATGGGGCATCTCGCCTTCAAAATTGTAAAACGGATAGCAGCTTTCTCCGCCGACAGTCACGGCCTTGTCTCCCTGGCCAAGCGTAATTTCCTTTATTCCGCCGGAATATGTTTCTTTAGCAAATTCAAAACCCAATGTTACCTCCTTAATCTGTTTCCAATTTCCTTGAACGATTGAGTTGATTTACATAAAAAGTGATGCAAGCTACAGTAGCCAAACCACTTTAGGGGCAAACTTGCAAGCTGCCCCATTTCCTGTCACCCCCCTTTCATTATTTTTTTCATCTAATATACAAACTGTAAACGTAGAATGAATATCTTTTTCGGAGTCGGTGCGGCAAAAAATACCATGAAATTCTATTTTTAGATCTGAATCGAGAGAGTTACCGCCCCGCATCAAAAGGGTCGCCTTCCAAAGCGCTAAATGCAGAATATTGCTATTTATATGCAGTGGATAGCTTTGTCAAGAGCAGAGCAAAACTAAATCAAAATTTCTAATTAAATGCGATTCATTTCGGGGTAATGTCTCTGAGATAATTTATTGGATGGGTGCCGGTCATGTTATCAGGTGGTCCGGTTGAGCCCGTTAAAAAGGGAAAAATGTCTGATTTTATTTCTTCAACTGGCAAACCGGTTAACGGGCAACGGACTCAACCTTTTTGAGATCGGTTCTCGTTTTTCTTGCGGGCTTCAAGGCGGCTTTTTAATTTGGGGAACTGATTAATGTCGGTATGGGGCAAAAACAGGGCGGCGATATAATTATCCATATAAGAAGTGGTGTCGGACAATTCAAAGTTGGTCATCTTTTTGGT
The DNA here is from genome assembly GCA_041559695.1 of Desulfobacterales bacterium. Lineage (GTDB taxonomy): Bacteria > Desulfobacterota > Desulfobacteria > Desulfobacterales > JAHEIW01 > JAHEIW01. The sequence continues at coordinate 12,469 of JBFFCW010000064.1, read as the reverse complement.
CACCTCGACCACATCCTTGCGGATCCGGTTGGTCAAACTGCTCATGCGAGCACCCATCAGCGATCCGTTGCCGATAAAGGTCACTTTCTCAGGATCTATTTCGGGCAGTAACCCGATAACCATGGCCTTTTCCAAATCCACGTAACTGCCAAACCCACCGGCTAATATAATATGCTCGATATCCTGAATACCCATCCCAACTTCTGTCAGCAGCGTCATACAACCGCTGTAAATCGCGCCTTTGGCCCGGATGAGGTTTTCAATATCGATTTCTGTCAGGGTCACCGCGCGGTCAATCTGGGTTTCATCCTTCCATGCCAGAACGTATTCATAGACACCGTCTGCCTGCCGGATGCGGGGCGTTTCCAGATCGCGGTTGAATTTGCCCAGATTATCAATGATGCCCATTTCAAAGAGGGTTGCCACCATGGTGATCAATCCGGATCCGCAGATGCCTTTCGGCCGGACGTGACCGATGGTGATCATCATGGGCTCATAGGTCAGCGGGTCGATTGAAAAATCTTCAATGGCGCCTTTTTCGGCCCGCATGCCGTATTTAAGACCGCCGCCCTCAAAGGCCGGTCCGGCCGAACAGGCCGCACAGGCAAGCCAGTCCTGATTACCAATAACAATTTCGGCATTGGTTCCGACATCCAGATAAAGCGTCAGTTTCTCCGTCCGGTAAATACCGGATCCCATCACGCCCGCGACGATATCCCCGCCGACATAACTGGAAACCGCCGGATAAACCAGCGCGGACACATGGTCGCCCACATCCATGCCCAGGTCCTTGGCCCGGGTGGGTGGATACAGGGTCGCAGCCGGCACATACGGTGACCGTCGGATGTACCCCGGGTTTATCTTGAGCATCAACTGGGTCATGGTTGTGTTTCCGGCCAGTGTAATGGTGGATAAATCCTCATGATCGATCCCGGATTTTTTGATAATCTTACCCAGTACCGTATTGATCGTATGCATAACGACCGAGTGCAGGCGTTGCAGACCCCCCGGTTTTTCGGCATAAACGATCCGGGAGATGACATCTTCGCCATAGCTGATCTGACCGTTGAAATCGCCGTACTCGGCCAGGACGTCTCCGCTGATCAAATCGATGACCTGTCCATAAATGGTTGTGGTCCCGATATCCATGGCAATGGCATAACTGCGCCGGGTGGTATCATCCGGCTGAACATTGATCAGGCGGGTTTTGCCGATATCGCGCACCGGACGCACGAGAGTGGCGGTGACTTCAAAATCCTTTTGCCGGATGGCATCCGGAATTTTGCGGATGACCGAAAGGGCAACATCCAGGCGATGCTCATCGTGCTTGACCTTTAAATAGCTGATGAGGCGGGTGATATCCGGCAGGTTGTCTTGCAGCGTCGGCTTGGGAAGCTGCAGAAATATTTTTTCAACCGGCGGGACAAATAACCCCTTTTCTTTTAGCTCATCAAAATTCATCACGCGGATGTGGGCGTTTTTGCGCGGGGTCTTGTGCATTCGAAGCGCACTGGCATCCATGGCGGATTCGACCGGAATACGCACCACCAGATCGCCGCTTACAGCAGCCTTGCAGGCCAACCGATAACCGTTGTCCCGGTCTTCCTGACTGAGTTTTTCGGAAACCCCGCCTTCCACCGTTCCTTCCTCGATCATCACGCGGCACTTTCCGCAGACCCCTTCCCCGCCGCACGAAGCGTTTATGTGTACGCCGGCTTCCATTGCGGCATGAATAATCGTCTGGCCGTCCGACACCGCAATTTCCGTTTCATAGGGTAAAAAAACAATCTTGTGGGTGGTCATGTCAGTTTTCCTAATGTGTCAGTTAATAAAAGGTTTCAGGTGTCAGTGTTCAGGTGTCAGGGAACTGCGAATTAAAGCGAAACCTGAAACCATACCTTTACAGAGGTTCATCAAACCGGCATCGAAGCTGCAGCAGCTCACCGTCAAAAAAGCTGTCGCTTTTATACGGCAGCGTCTTAAACAGCTTTATCATCCCTCTATTCTGAGCCGAAGTATAGGCCATCAATCCGCCGATGCCGTTGTCGCGGGCGGCAATGGCCAGTTTGTTCAGTAATATTTTCCCAAGACCCTTTTTTTGATAGGGTTTGCTGATCGAAAACGCAACTTCAGCCTCATTGGACGCGGGATCCAGCAAATATTCGCCGATCCCCACAATCCGGCCGAAACCAAATTCTCCGACAACCGCAACAACGGTCAGATCTTTTATATAATCGATTAAGGTCACCCCCTTGACTTCATCGTGTACAAAGCTGGTTTTTTCATGGAAAAACCGGGAGATCACGTCATCTTTGCTCAGATTGTAAAAGTGCTCCTGAATGCGGCGTTCATCCACCGGTTTGGCGGGTCTGATGGTTACCGCCTCAGCGCCAATGACGGTGGTTTCCTCCAGATGAATCGGATAAATCCCATGGAGAGATTCACTCAACGTTCGCTCCGGACTGAGAAGCCCTGTTTTCTGGGCTTCGAAAAACAGCTCGTCCCTGAAATCCGGATGCGCGATACTGATCAAGGCCATGGCCCGTTCCTGCAAGCTTTTACCGAATAAATTTACCGCCCCGTACTCGGTGACAACGTAATGAACGTCTCCTCTGGGGACCACGACCGCCTCATCGTCCAAGCGCGGTACGATACGGCTTTTTTTGCCCTTTAGCGCAGTGGCCGGCAACATCATAATGGACTTGCCGCCCCGAGATTGAACCGCACCGCGCACAAAATCAAGCATGCCGTTAACACCGGTGAAATGGTTGTATGGCAGCGCATCGGCGGCAACCTGGCCGGTCAAATCGATGCTCATGGCAACGGTCATCGACACCATTTTATTGTGACGCGCGATGATAGCGGGATCATTGACATAATCGGAAGGATGAAATTCAATGGCCGGATTATCATTTAAAAATTCATACAGCGCTTCGGTACCGATGGCACCGCAGGCGACCATTTTGCCTTCATTGAAACCCTTTTTACGATTGGTAATTACCCCTCTCGAAAACAGATGCATAATATCATTGGTCATGTACTGGGTGTGAATACCCAGATCATTTTTATCGGCCAGCGCCAGCAGAGAGGCCTGATAGGTGGAGCCCAGTCCGATTTCCAGGGTGGAACCGTCTTCGATAAAGCGGGCAATCAGCCGCCCGATATCATTGGCGGCCTTCAATTCCGGCGTTTCACCAATCGTCAGTAACGGTTCGTCGTATTCCACAAATACATCCACGTCGTTAACATGAATAAAACTGCGGCCCAGCACTCTGGGCATATGGGAATTCACCTGGGCAATCACCAGGTCCGCCGACTGGGCGGCCGCCAGGGTAATATCGACCGATACCCCCAGACTCATCCAGCCGAAATCATCCGGCGGCGAGACTTGAATCAGGGCAACATGAATCGGCAGCAACCGACTTTTAAATAACCGGGGTACTGCCGAAAGATTGATGGGCGTGATAAACCGTTTGTTGCTGGCAATGGACTTTGGTTTTGTCGAACCCAGATAAAATGATCGAATATTGAGATTTTGGTCCCTGGTCTTATTGGCAATCAGCGTCAACGGAGTGGTTTCAAGCGTCAACAGGCGGTTAATTTCAATATCTTTGAAATAATTTGAGGCCTCAGAAAGCGACCGTACCAGATGCTGGGGTTCCCCGCAGGATGATCCGATAAAAACACGCTGAGCCGGTTTAATCAGGCCAATCGCCTCATGCGCGCAGCGCTTGTTTTCGATATATTTGTCTGCCCAGTAACTGGATAAAGGCATCATCTTCCCCTGTAAATTCTTTAGGCCATACTTTTACACCACAAAGGGCGCAAAGTTCACGCAGCATTCAAAAGGAATTTTTAAATCGCTTTCTTTGTGTTCTTTGAGCGCTTGGTGGTTTATTTAGGGTGTTTGAACCCGACCGGTCAAAATTATAATTTTGCTGATGGAATCCCGATGTCCACGCCATCCATGACGTCAGTGCCGATGAGCTTTCGCGATCTGACAATTATCCACCCGATGAATCCCAGGGCCGCAGCAATCAACAAGGGCAGGAAATAGAAGACCGTTTCGATGTCATAGGTCGATTCAATTGCCGCGACCATCTTGACCGCCAGTGCTCCGATACCAAATGTTAGCACAAACTTGGCGCCGAATGCGGAATGATGGATTCTTTTGGGTGCAAATCTGGCAATAAGCGTATTCTCAATCGGTTGCATGCCCAGCAAAAAAAAGAAAAAAATGACCGCCATCCCCACCAGCAGCAAATCCCGCGTCAATGCCATCCAGAATGCCGCCGGACCGGCGATGCCAAAAAAAATCAGGTAGCAAACCGCCGGTTCATACTTGTCCGCACAGCGTCCGCCACTGTATTGGCCGAGAACACCGATTAAAAAAATAAGTGACGTAATGGTGGTTGCCACAAGATTTTGCGAAATCTCCCCCCCGATGGCCTCAATCAGCCATTGATACAATTCGGGTGTTTTCAGTTCAAAGTAAGCCGGCAAAATAACCGAGGCGCCCCGGTAAACGATTCCGCCCAGCATCATGGCTGCCAGCAGAATAATAAACAGCCCCAGAAAACCATTTCCTTGAGCCGAATCTGTCGAAGTGGCTGTTGCGGACTCGGATGCCGGAAACAAAATCATAAGCACGGCACCGCCAAAGTTCAAACCGCCAAGCACCAGATAAGCCGCCTGAGGCCCCCAGAGCCAATTGATAAAGCCGGTTAAAAGCGGCGCCATCGCCAGGCCCAGATTGCCGAACATGCCATTATAGCCCATTCCCAGACTGACGCGCGACATTTCCTTTGATATCAGGCCCAGACCGGCGGGATGGTAAATTCCGGAAAAAAGCCCCAGAGCAGCCAAGGCCGATGCAAAAAATACCGGAGAATCCAACCACAGGCCCGCCACAAAGCTGGATAAACCCGTTCCCAGAAAAAAAATAAATAACAGCCTTCTGGCACCGAAGCGGTCAGCCATCAATCCCCAGAACAGTGCCGTCAATCCGAAAAGAAGGTACATCCAGAAACTGAGCTCCAGCACCTGTGCCATCCCCAGGCCGAGACGCACCGTTAATGGAAGCACCAGCGCCGGAAAAACCAGCATGTTAAAATGGCTCATGAAATGGCCATAGCAGGTATTCAGCAGAATGCGTCGGTCATAAGAACTCAGTTCCTGAACCGGACTCGATTTCATTATTTTAACGATCTCGAAATTTGTAAATTTTATGGAATCATAATATTTAAATATCGAATTCAGAATATTAAATTTCGATATTTATTTTGCTCAGCAACTTAATTATGGCATGAAAGAAACCTGTACATCATCGGATGGATTCCCCAACCAATCGGAGATTAAGGATTATCCTCACCGGATCGTTCATCGGCATCGTTTGCGGCCGGCTCCATGAGTTTTGCCGAATCGGATCGCGGCAGTTCCTGGACTTTGCTGAGCTTGCGCGAGATGACCCGGGTGCGGACTTCGGCCTGGTCAATCGTATTGCTGGCTTCCTGCAGCTTCTTTTTGGTTTTTGCCAGGACCTCACCAAATTTACTGAACTGTGTTTTTACGGCACCCAGCAGTTCCCAGACCTCACTGGATCGTTTTTCGATGGCCAGGGTGCGAAAGCCCATCTGCAGGCTATTTAAAAGGGCTGCCAGCGTTGTCGGCCCGGTGACCACAATGCGATAATCCCTTTGCAGGCTATCACAAAGGCCCGGACGCCGTAAGACTTCAGCGTACAGGCCTTCCACCGGTAAAAACATGATCCCGAAATCGGTGGTATTGGGTGGATCGATATATTTCTCCCGGATGGCTTTGGCTTCGGCTTTAACCCGGGTTTCCAGGTTTTTGACCGATTTTTCGGCCTGAACCTTATCGGCCGCTTCCTGAGCATCCAGCAAGCGCTGATAATCCTCCTGGGGAAATTTAGAATCAATGGGCAGCCAGACGATTTTTTCTGGGTGCGACCCCTGACCCGGTAGCTTTATGGCGAACTCGACCCGCTCGCTGCTGGCCTTTTTGGTAGCGACATTGACCTCATATTGGTCCGGTGTCAGAATTTGTTCCAGAATATGACTGAGCCGAATTTCACCCCAGGTGCCCCGGGTCTTGACATTGGTTAAAACTTTCTTGAGATCACCCACACCGGTGGCCAGGCTTCTCATCTCACCCAGGCCTTTGTAAACCTGCTCGAGGCGCTCACTGACCTGCTTGAAAGAATCACCCAGCCGTTTTTCCAGAGTCGACTGCAGCTTTTCGTCAACCACCGCGCGCATCTGCTCCAGCTTGCGGCTGTTGTCCTCCTGCATGGCCCGCAGCTGAGCCTCGATGGTTTTGCGCAGGTTTTCAAGTTTATCTTCATTGAGCTGGGTCAGCGCGAGCAGCTGTTTGGAAAAACTATCGAGCTGATCTTTCTGCATGCCGGCAACCTCGCTCATCTGCCTGAGCTGGGAATCGCTGGAAGATTTTAAAATACTGCCGATTTCCTGCCGGGACTGGTGGGCGCTGCCGGCCGATTCCTGGCGGTTGCGCGTAAACTCGTCTTTAACCATATGTTCGATGCGCTCCTGCTGTTTTTCAAGAGTCGCAAAAAAATCTTGAGATTTGATCTCCCGGCGCCGAACCAAAATAATCAGCAGAATAACGGCGGTGGCCAGAATCACACCGACCAGAATCAGAAGCAAATTGGTTAATCCGATTTCAGCGATGATGGCATGAAAATAAGGCAAAATGATTCCTTTTTAAAATTTGAAACGATCAATTTAGGTTCTAGATTGCTGATCACCGGTTACGCCCAACCTGAGACGGCAATTTTCGCGCTTTATTCGAGGGTATATCCTTGCGAATCGGAAAGCAACATGCTAACGGTTCCGACCACGGTATTATGATCGCGTTAATTCTCTTTACCCCTGATAGCATCTACCGCGAATGCCGTTAAAATAATTAATTTCAGATAGTTATAAAAAATCTAACGGGTTTATTCAGGCTCAGAGGATTATAGAGAAAACAGGCTAGAGCGTCAAGCTCTCACACCAGAATTCGGTACCCTGTCAATACACCGGCAGAATCATATGGGAAAGTTGATTTAAAGACCCGATTCGCCTATATCCGAAAAGATCTCAACTATTTTATATATTGTTGAATAGGAAATTATATGCAGCCGTTGTTTTCACCCTTTTCGATCAAAGACATTCAATTGAAAAACAGAATCGTCATGCCCGCCCTGGCATCTTTTTTATTCAAAGACGATGGTTCGATTTCAGATGCTACGGTTGAGCATTACCGTCGGCGGGCGGCCGGCGGGCCGGCAATGATCATAATGGAAGCCCATGCGGTTTCACCGGACGGGGTGGTTTCGGCCCATCAAGCAAGGATTTACCATGACCGTTTCATCAAGCGCCTTTCAAAGATTGCGGCGGTAATGAAATCGGAAGGATCGGTTCCGGCCATTCAAATAAGCCATTGTGGACGGCAGACATCGATTAATGTCATCAAACGCAGGCCCCTGGCACCTTCTCCGATTCCCTGCCCCACGATCCAGGGGGAAGTGGAGCCGCTGACAACCGTGGGGATCCACGAAATTGTTCAAAAATTTGGCGATGCTGCTGATCGCGCCAAACAGGCGGGGTTCGCTCTGATTGAGATCCATGGCGCCCACGGTTACCTGGTGAACCAGTTTTTATCCAGAGTCAGCAACACACGGGAGGACGAGTACGGCGGGGATATAATCGGCCGCAGCCGATTTGCCGTTGAGATCGTTGAGGCGGTTCGCAGGCGGGTTGGGCCTGAGTTTCCACTTTCGTTTAAAATCAGCGCCCAGGAATTTTTACCGCGAGGGCTGACGGTCACAGAAAGCATTGAGATTTTGCAGCTTTTAGTGAGGGCCGGCATCGACATTGTCCAGGTTTCAGCCGGCAATGATATTACAACGGAATGGATCAGCCAGCCCATGTTTATGGAAAAAGCCTGCCTGGCGGAATCCGCTGCACAGGTCAAAAAGGCCCTGAACATCCCTGTGATGACCGTCGGCCGGATAAATGACCCATTGATTGCTAATGAGATTTTAAAAAAAGAACAGGCTGACCTGGTGTGCATGGGTCGTGGGCTTTTAGCGGATCCGGAGATGCCCAACAAAGCCAGAGAGGGGCGCCTGGATGAAATCCGGACTTGCATCGCCTGCAACACCTGCATGGAGTCCATCTTTCGAAAAGGCCGTATTGAATGCCTGGTCAACCCGATGCTGGGCCGTGAAATGGAAATGGCCCTGGTGCCCACCCGAAAACCCAAAAAGGTCATGGTGGTCGGCGGGGGTCCCGGCGGTTTGAATGTGGCCCGGGTGGCAGCCAAGCGCGGCCATGAGGTCCATGTTTTTGAAAAACGGGGTTCCCTGGGAGGCCTGTTGATTCCCGGCAGCATACCGGTCCACAAGAAAGAATTGCGCAGCCTGATCAAATTTCAGGAAAAACAAATCGAAAAATGGGGTGTGATCTGTCATCTCAACCATGAGGTCACAATCAAAGACATTCAGGCGCTCCATCCGGATGTGGTCGTCTTGGCCACCGGATCACTGCCGGCGATTCCGCCGGTGGACGGTATCGACAGCACCATTGTACTGACATTCGAGAATGTATTAAACGAAGCCCCGCCGCCCTTCAAACAAGCGGTGATCATCGGTGGCGGTGCGACCGGCCTGGAATTGGCCTTGCACCTGACCGAATATGGCTGCCGGGTTACCGTAGTGGAAATGCTTTCTGAAATCGGAAAAGGTATTGAAACCATTACGAAAAAAGTTTTGCTCGGCAAGCTAAAGGAAAACAACGTAAAGATATTGACTGAAACTAAATTGATGCGAATTGAAAGCGCCGGTGCGGTTGTGGCCCGCGACAACGGTAGCGAGATGTTGATTGAGGCCGAAGGGGTAATCCTGGCCACCGGCACCCGGCCGTGCAACCATCTGTATCAGAGAGCCAAATCTCTCGGGTATGAAATTCACCGGATCGGAGACTGTCTCGAGGTGCGCGATGCCAAAGCAGCCATCTATGAGAGCGCTGTTCTCGGGCGTTCTTTATGATCGAGATGGTTTCAGGCGCCAGTGTTCAGGTGTCCGGAAATTCTATGCTTACGACCAAGCTTTGCGCTTTCTAAATGAATCCCATCAATTCTTCGGAATCTTGAAATCTGCCTGTGCGGCCGCAGCCGCTGAATGCAGCAAAGACCTGACACCCGAAACCTGAAACCGAAAATTGATCAATTTTAGGTGGAATCCCTTGAGTTATTCACTGCCTGATACTGGCGATACAGCCCCCGAAATTGATGATAGGTAAGCCCTAAAATCCGGGCGGCTTTCTTTTGATTGTACTTTGCTTTGCCCAGCGCCGTTTCCAGCATCTTGACCTTCAACTCCCACACGGCCGCCTTCATGGGTTGGCCCAGCCAAATGTTGGGAACATCAGGCGCGGTTTCAGGCGCAGGGGTCTTTTGAGATACGGGAAGTGCGGCATTTTCATAGGGTGAATGAAAAGGGTGAAACTCAATATCGGTAATGGTGGACGCGTCAGAACGATAAACCGCACGCTCAACTACATTTTTAAGCTCACGGATATTTCCGGGCCACAGGTGCTTCTCCAGCGCCTCGATGGCCTCATCACTAAAGACGGGAATCTCATCCCATTCCAGCTCCATGGACATTCTTCCGGCAAAGTGACCGGCAAGCAGGGCAATATCTTCTTTCCGCTCTCTTAAAGGCGGCAGAAACAAAACTTCAAATGAAAGTCGATCCAACAAATCCTGTTTAAAACGGTTTTGGCGGGCCAGGTCGTTTAAATCGGCATTGGTGGCGGCGATGATGCGGACATCCACCTCAATGCTCTCCGAACTGCCGACCCGCTCAAAAACATTGTATTCCACCACCCGTAAAATCTTCTCCTGAACTTCCAGCGGAATACTTCCGATTTCGTCTAAAAACAGGGTTCCGCGATCGGCGGACTCAAACCGGCCGAATCGCCGTTGCAGCGCTCCGGTAAAGGCGCCTTTTTCATAGCCAAACAATTCTGACTCGATTAAAGACGGCGACAGGGCCGCACAGTTCAGCGCGACCATCGGGGCCTGCCATCGATTCGACAGATAGTGCAGCCGCGCTGCGGCCAACTCCTTTCCCGTACCTCTCTCCCCGATTAACAGAACCGGCCGATTAATTGGAGCCACCCGTGATAACCGCTCTTGAAACTCCAGAAACGGTTCCGATTGGCCCAGGGCCTCGGTGACAACCGTCGAAGTCCCGGCGCCCAAACTTTTCTGTCTGAGGTCGTTTGATCGTTTCATGGTAATATTCACCTATTTTTAACCTAATATACCATATATTAGCTATTTATACCAATTTGTCAAACAATGATTTTTAATATAATATAACGTAATATCAATATGTTAAATCATATTTAGGTGTTGGCACGCTTAATGCTGATGGTATGGTTAAAAGGTTAAACAGCAGACAGGGAGGTCACCATGGGTATTTTTACACGCTTTCGCGACATCATTAGCTCCAATATCAATGCAATCCTTGATAAAGCGGAAGATCCGGAAAAATTGATCAAACTGATGATCAGAGAAATGGAAGATACGCTTGTTGAAATCAAGGCCGCCTGTGCCGGCGCGATGGCCAGCAGCAAAAAAGTACAACGCCAGCTGGACACATTGCATGAACGCATCCGGTACTGGGAAGAAAAGGCCGAGATTGCGGTCAAAAAAGGCAGAGACAATCTGGCCCGCGAAGCCCTGGTTGAAAAACGCCGCTCTGCCCGTCGCATGGATGGCCTTGAAAACGAGTTCACCGAACACAATCTTCTCATCGAACAATATCAGGATGATATCCGCCAGCTGGAAGATAAGTTGAAATCCGCCCGCGACAAACAGCGTTTACTTGTCCAGCGGCATATTCATGCCAATCGGAAAAGACAGGCTCAGGAAGAGATCCGTAGGGTGGACAGCTCCGAGGCCATGCTGAAATTTGATGAACTTGAGAACCGCATCGAACGCATGGAAGCCGAAGCCGATCTGGTTAATTTCGGGAAAAAGACCGCCCTGGAAGCCGAATTCGACACCCTGGGCGTAGATGAAGAAATCGAAAAAGAATTGCAGGCGCTGAAAACACCAGCCGCAAAACCGGATGCAACCCAATCTGCCGATTAAAAGCCAGCAGGTCGGAATAATAGATGAGATTTTTATTGATCAGGATCATCGGATAATCCTATAACCATTTCCAGGAGCGAGGCGCAATTCGCACGGGACGTTAAAAATACAATAATGAATCCAAGGTAAAGCCTGACATGAAAGAAGTATTGATCGTAGCCATTGTATTCGGAAGCATCCTGCTTGCGCTGGCCATCATCCCGGGGGCGATCCTTTTGGCCATCAAATTTTTTCGCGGCGGCCAATCCGCGGGTGATCAAACTGAGGAAACGAAAATGATCCAGGAGATCTATACGGCGCTTTCGCGCATGGAAGAGCGCGTCGAGGCTTTGGAGACCATTCTGCTGGATCAAGAAGGGCGCAAGAGAAAGGAAACCAAGCCATGAATAAGTATACCCGACTTTCCCGCAACGGAATCTACCGCTCGCGCAGCGGTATGATTTTAGGGGTGTGCAAAGGGCTGGCGGAACATTTTGATTTCTCAGTTTTCTGGACCCGGGTGATCGCCCTGGTTCTTTTATGTGTTGCCGGCTTCTTCCCGGCGATCGGGCTGTATCTGCTGGCCGCCTTGCTGATGAAGCCCGCGCCGGTCATTCCGGTTCGCAACTCTGCAGAAAAGGAATTTTATGACAGCTACACGTACTCGAGGCAGGGTGCGTTGCAGCGCTTAAAAAGGAGATACGAAAATCTGCAGCGGCGCATCCAGCGCATGGAGCATATCGTTACGTCAGCCGAGTATGACTGGGAAAACCGCCTCAATAAAGGCTAGCCGCACGAACCCGAACAAGAACAAATAAATAACCTCGAAAGCACGAAAAACTGAAACACGAAAAGAAAAAATGGCTTGGTTTTCGTGCTCACGCGGCGCAAGCGCCTGCACTGCGCGTTTTTACTTTCGTGTTTTCGTGGTTCTTCATTTAAGATTTTCCCAAGAGCTCGGCAATCAGATCGGTGGATTTGGCCACTCTCAGCAACGGATAGAGGGGATTGCGCCGATAACTGTCCAGGGTCTGTTCGTGAAGCTGTTTTGAAGATGCAGCCGAGCAATCTTCAAGCAGCACCGATTTGAAATCGTGACAGATCGCATCCAGGACAGTGGTCAGAACACAAAAATGGGTGGTAATGCCGCCGACGGCACAGAGGCTCACCCTCCTCTTCTGCAGCCAGTTTGCCAAATTGGTATTAAAAAAGGCTGAAAATCGGGGCTTTGGCAGCCACAAATCGTCGTCCTGCATATCCAATGCATCAACAACCTTGGCACCCTCGGTCCCGGACAACGAGT
>JBFFCW010000063.1:0-13773 GCA_041559695.1 Desulfobacterales bacterium | reverse complement strand
CTGACGATTCGGAGATGCTTCCGGTTGAGCGCGCAGATGTTGTCGATACGCAAACCGTGGATGCGGTTGCTGAAACGGAGACCGCCGCACAACCTGATTCGGCATTCGAGCCCGAGACGGATAATAATTTTACTGCCATCCGCCTGGCCGAATACTTGATGAATATGGACGGACGCAGTTCCCGCCAGCCCGCTTTAAAAAACGCCACGAAACTTTGGAAAACAGGTATGCCGTTTGCGCCTTATCTCAAGGATATTGATGATGATCAAACCTACTTCCGCCTTTCTGCAAAATCGAGCGGGATGTTCATCCATCGCGTCGAAACCGATATGACGTTGCTAAAAAAATTGAACCTTCCGGCTATCCTTGAATTTTATCCGCCCGGAAGCCCCAGCCCGGGCTACCTCACTTTAAGCCGGATAGACGACGACAAGATTATTCTGCAGGGTAAAGATGAAACCGATTGGATCGCCACCGACCTGGAAGAACTCGAATTCTACTGGTCCGGCGTGGCCTACTTGCCCTGGAAAAATTTTCATTCCATCTGGGGAACGATACCGGCCCAAACTTACAAAGATTCCGTCATCACGCTGAAGTTACTGCTGCAGGATCTGGGTTTTGAAAATGTGGCCATCGATGATCAATATGATGGCCTTACACAACAGGCGGTGGAAAGCATTCAAGCAAAATACGGGATCCCGGTAGATGGATATGTCGGCCCGCTGACCAAAATCATCCTGTATAAAGAAAAAGACTCTTTGGAAATGCCCCAACTGTCCAAGATCAGATAGCCTCTGAGAATAAGCATTCAACAAATTTCAGAATTGGAGAACTCAGAAGTTTGAGTACGATTTTAAAAGCGCTAAAACGAATTGATCAAACCAGCCCGCCGCCGGACGATTTACAGGCCTGGCCGCCGAAAGTTGATCCCCAAAAACCGGTAAGGGCTCGTGTTCATAAAATATGGCTGTATCGAAAGGTTTATCTGGCACTTATTTTGACAGTCGTGTTGATCGCAGCCGGATGGCTGGCCTACGGCCAGAGGCACTGGTTGGCATCCAAAATATTACCGCAAAAAACTTCGGCAAAGGGCCCGATTTACGAGGCCAGAATACGTCCAGGGGCCGATGAATCAAAGGGCGCGGTCCCCCAAAAGGCACCCACTGTGAAACGTCAAAAAGCCCGGGCCGGCGCCAGTCCGGCATCGCGCCCGGCCGGTGCTGAACGCTCGTCTCGCAGGGTACCCCCCATCCGCGCATCGCAAAAAAATCAGAATGATAAAATGCTTACGTCATCCGCAAAAGCCCAGTCCCCGGGAACAAATATTGTATCGAAGTCGAATATTTCCCGCTCACCAATGGCGGTTTCCGGAAAACCCAAACCAAGAGACACACGGCCAGCGGCGGCGGCCCCCATGAAAAAGTCAACGCCGCGGGTCGCAAGATCCTACCAGCGCCTGGACGATTCGAAATTAAAACTGCAAGCCATCGCCTGGTCAAAGGAAGCGGCTCAGCGCCTGGCGGTCATCAATGGCCACATCGTGCGGGAGGGCGAATCCGTCGACGGCTTTTTGGTAAATCAAATTCGTCAGGAAGATGTCGTCGTAAATGACGGCTCGGCGTCCTGGCAACTCGAATTCGGATTAAAGTAAGGAAACCTGGCCCAGCTTCCGGCCCGAAGGGCCTGCAGCCCGGAGGGAGGACCAGGTTTTCGATGTCCCCCAAAACCGGCCGGTCTTGTTTAAAAAGAGGGTACGGTTTTTTTAATCTTAAACCCGCTATTGTTAATGGCTATGGAATTCAAAAAAGCATTACAGTCTAGCCGTTCGATTTGTCTTTTGCTGATGATTGCGATTCTGGCGGGAATGCTTTTCGGATTTAAGCCGATGCTGTCCCTGGAATACAAGGCCTATGACCTGGTGTCAAATTTAAGGCACAGGGCAGCAGGCACCCCTGTGATCATTGTTGCCATCGATGATAAAAGTCTTAAAAGCATCGGGGATTGGCCCTGGCCCCGCTCTTATATCGCAGATATTATCAACACACTTTCAAAAAACGGCGCCCACACTCAGGGTGTTTCGATTTTATTTCGCAGCAGGGAGTTGAATGACGGTCTGCTCGAAATACAAAATTTCAGAGAGCGCATCCAGCAAAAACCTCCGATCGGCAAAAAACAGACGCTCAATAAAATTGACCGGCTTCTGGCGCAAACACAGACCCGCCTGAATCATGACGCCCGTTTAATTTCTGCTGTCCGGAGGGCACGTAATGTGGTGTTGCCCCTTCGATTCAACCTTGCCGAAGCCGGCGGTCAAATTCCATCCGACCTGTCGGAGTGGCTGAGATTGAACTCAATCGAAATTGGAGAACCACCCGCCGGGCAAAACCGGTCACCCGGGATGGCTGCTTTTTTATCCGGCAGGCACCTTGATGGACCCATTGTGGCCGCGCAGGTTCAGCAGCCCTACCCCGAACTGTCAAGAAAATCAGGCGCGCTGGGGCATACCAACTTGATTGCCGATCAAGACATGATCACCCGCAGCGTTCCATTATTTGTCCGATTTCAGAACAGAGAATTTTTTTCTCTTGCCTTGCAGGTCGCGCTGAAATATTTCGGCGCCGGGGTCAAAAACATCCGTCCGGCAGCTTTCGGCCTGCAACTTAAGCACATCCACATTCCAACGGTCGGGCACCATCAGATGTTGGTTGACTTCAACGGCCGGGAATTCAACATCGAAAAGTTTTCAGCGGTGGATGTGCTTGAGGGGAAAATTCCCGAAAAATCATTCCGCCATAAAATTGTGCTGCTCGGGGTAACCGCCGAAGAATTCACCCCCATTTACAAAACTCCGGGTCAGGGTCAGGCAAGCGCTATCGAAATTGTGGCCAATGCCGTTGAAAACATCATAAACCGCAAACACATTTCAAGGCCTGGTTGGTCTCCGGCGCTGGAAATTCTGGTTCTGATATATTTCGGCTTTTTTTTGCTGTTTGTCATCCCGAAGATACAGCCACGAATCGGCATGCTCATTTTCGCCATTTTTTTAGCAACCTGGATTGGCGTTGCTTTAGGATTGTTCATTACTCAGGGGTACTGGCTGCGGATTGTCACGCCGACGCTTTTTGCCCTGATCGGTCTGGCCCTAGTCGAACGCAAGCGCATATCCGACCGGAAGAAAGATGAAAGCGTCGAGTTAAACAAGTCCCTGGGATTGTCGCTGCAAGGTCAGGGTATGCTGGATATGGCCTTTGAACGATTTATGAAATGTCCGATCGAGAATACATCAGTCCAGGCGTTGCTCTATCATCTGGGACTGGATTTCGAGCGAAAACGAATGTTTAACAAAGCCCTGGCCGTTTACAGCCATATTTTAAAGGCCGGCGCATTTAAAGACATCAAGCGCCGAATCAATAATCTGAAAAAAATTGAGCATACGCTGGTGCTGTCTGCCGGTCAGAAGAAAAAAGAGACGGCTTTGCTCTTGGCAGATTCAACCACCAAACCGACTCTCGGGCGCTATGAAATCATCAAAGAACTGGGGCATGGTGCCATGGGCACCGTTTATCTGGGTAAAGATCCGAGTATCAATCGTGAGGTGGCCGTCAAAACCCTGAGTTATGCCGATGTAGAACCTCAGCAGCTTAATGAGGTGAAAGACCAATTTTTCCGGGAAGCCGAAGCCGCCGGCAAACTCTCGCACCCCAATATCGTTACGATTTATGATGTCGGCGAAGACGATGACATGGCCTACATTGTCATGGAACTGCTTCAAGGCAAAGACCTTACGGAATTCTGCACCAAAGGCAATTTGCTGCCGCCGCATCGTGTGCTCGGTGTGGGGGCTGCGGTGGCGGAGGCACTTGATTACGCTCACCAACAGGGTGTTGTCCATCGTGACATCAAACCGGCCAACATTATCTTGCTGGAAAATGATCAGATCAAGGTTGCTGATTTTGGCATTGCCCGCGTCATGAGTTCTTCGACGAAAACCCAAACGGGTGTTATTTTCGGAACGCCGAATTATATGTCACCGGAGCAGGTGGCCGGTAAAAAAGTAGATGGCCGCTCGGATCTTTTTTCGCTGGGGGTTGTGTTATTCGAAATGTTTAGCGCTGAAAAACCCTTCAAGGGCGAGAATATTAACTCGCTGATGTATGCCATCACCCACAACGCTTACACGCCGTTACCTGAGGTTGCACCCGGGACGCCGGCCTGCTGTGTGAACATAATTGACAAACTGCTGAGCAAAGGGGTCACCCGGCGTTATAAGTCCGCCGCTCAGCTGGTCAAACACATAACAAAGTGCCGGCAGGATTTGGAAACCGCTTAGAAAGGTGCTGCAACGATTTAAAAAAGATGGTAAGATATACACAAATGGGTTGTGTCAGATAAAACTGCCAATTGAATCCGGAGGTGTCGTCTCATGCTAAAAATAGAATTAAAGTTCAAAGACAAGATTCTAAAACATATTGAAACCGACAAAAGCGAAATTACCATTGGAAGAGGAGCCAATAACGACATTCAAATTGACAATCTGGCAGTATCCCATACCCATGCAAAATTAGTCAAACAACCGGGCAATTATCGGGTTGAGGACCTCAAGAGCACCAATGGCACCCGTTTGAACGACATATCGATTCAAAAAGCAACTTTAAGCCCCAATGATATCGTCACGATCGGAAAACACGATTTGAAAATTAAGTCGATGGACGAAACCAAGCCCGCTGTTGAGGACCTGGCGGATAAAACCGTAAAGATATCCGGCTAAACGTGAGATTTGCCGGCTTTTCGAATAATCCCTTCCGGCATTTGATTGTGTGGTTGTCGCATTTCGAGCCCGCATTAAACCGCAGAACATCGAATCCGCCGCCGGCGGATTCGATGTTCGATATTCAAATACACTGCCTTTTTTAACGCGTATCCGGCTTTCCATACTAGATCCAGCTAGCAAAATTTGCAAATACTACTTGACAACCCCTTAGATCTTTCGTGTAATGAGATTGGGCTAGTACGCATCGGAGGAACTTCCAATGAAAATGCATACAATTGAAATTGATGAAAACCTCTGGAGTTATTTACAAAAGAATGCCGAACCGTTTGTTGACACGCCCAATTCCGTCTTAAACCGGATCCTGTTTGACACTAGTAGTGCCCCCTCCCAAACCAAGCGTGAGCCCAAAATCCCGGCGGTGTCCATTCAGGGAATCCCCAAATCGCTGGCACAAATTCTAGAGGTCGTCTATGAGATGAAAATTAACGGTTATTCGCGAACCGAAGCCACCAAACGGGTGGCGCATAAAAGAGGCACTTCCCCTCAAACCATCACCGACAAATACTGTCGGCAGATCGGCAAAAAAGCTCATGAAATCGATCAGCTGCTTTCCGAACCGGGTTATGAAGGTTTTAAAAAGATCTTAGAAGACAGGTTTGGCGCCCATCAGCAGGTTATCGAATCGTATTTTGAGACGTTGATGGTCGCTGACGGATAGGTCGGTTGGATCCGCCTGCGGGAGCATGACGGGAAAAATTTCTCGATTGCGCATTTAATTTTCAGTGACTTTCTTTTGATACAACGGTGAAATATCGCGCAACGTCGTGACCACATTTTTTAGCGCTTTCAAAAATGTGGTGATATCGGCCTCCGTGTTGTCGATTCCAAATGAGAGGACCAGCGTGCCCTGGGCGTCGGCATGGCTGAGCCCTAAAGACAGCAACACATGCGAAGCCCGCAGGGAGCCGGTCGCACATGCCTAGCGCGTGGATACCGCGATGTTATCGTCATCCAGCATCAGCATGACACTTTCGCCTTCGATATATTTGATTGAAATCGACAGCAGATTGGGCAAACTGTTATCCGGATGGGTATTGACAATATATTCGTCGATGAAATTCGGCAATTCGGTTAACAGTTGGGCTTTTAAAGCCTTGAGGTGAGTGAGCCGCATGTCCATGTCCCGCAGAGCAAGCGCCGCGGCTTTGCCGGTTCCGATAATGCCGATAAGATTTTCGGCACCGGCGCGCTTATTATTTTCCTGAACGCCCCCCTCTAACAGCGGAAAAATCCGGGTTCCTCGGCGTATAAACAGCCCCCCGACACCGACGGGGCCGTAAAAGGTGTTGGAAGCAAAACTGAGCAAATCCACCCCTAGTTTTTGAACATCCAATGGAACCACCCCAGCCGAATCAACGGCATCCGTGTGGAAGATCACTTTTTTTCCGCGGGTAATTTTTCCGATTTCCTCGATGGGCTGAATGGTGCCAGTTTCGTTGTTGCTGTGCATAATGGACACCAGAATGGTATCTTTGGTAATGGCATCGGCAACATCTTGCGGGTTGACGCGACCGCCGGAATCGACCGGTAGCGATGTAACCGAAAATCCGGATGCCTTGAGTCGCCGCAAACTGCGGATAACGGCATTGTGCTCGATATTGGAAGTAACGATATGTTTGCCCTTGTCCTCGTTCGCCATGGCCACGCCTTTGATGGCATGATTGACCGATTCGGTCCCACCGGAGGTAAAAACAATTTCTTTGGGGGTGTTGCAGTTCAGCAGACCCGCCACCGCCTCACGCGCCTGTTGTAACGCCGCGGCAGCTTCTTCACCGGATTTATGCTGGCTGGCAGGGTTGTGATAATCCTTTTCAATGGCATCAATCATTACGGTTTTGACTTCAGGCAATAACGGTTTTGCCGATATGTGGTCCAAATTGATAACCTTCATAATGACCTACCTTACGTGATCGTGGTGGATTTAATGTGCGTCTTCAAGACTGGATTGACAGGCATCACAAAATGTTATGTTCTCCTGGATTTCGATATCGCAGTAAGGACAATAACATTTTTCGCCGTGAGAATGTTCATGCTTTTCTTTGCGGATGGGCTCGGGGCGGGTTACCCCGGCCAATTTATCCTCATAATTCTGGATGGCCAGCTGGAGGGCATCCGCCCCCAGGTTGGAGCAGTGCAGTTTGTTTTTGGGCAATCCCTCTAGCGCCTTGGCGACATCTTTATTGGTGAGCTGCTTGGCGTCTGCCAGGCTTTTGCCCTTGGCAATTTCGGTGATCATGCTCGATACGGCAATTGCAGAGCCGCATCCAAAGGTCTGAAATTTTATGTCTGCTATCCGTTCATCTATTATTTTCAGATAGATGGTCATCATGTCGCCGCAAAGCGGGTTGCCAACTTCACCGACGCCATCGGCATCTTCAATCACCCCGACGTTGCGCGGATTGCGAAAGTGGTCCATAACCGTTTTGTTGTACATGCCAGCTTCCTCCTTTATCTATATATATCCATAATCCCCGGTTTATCGGGCATCCTGTCTTAGATCTTCATTCGTGCTGCAGATCAGCTGCTGTATGATATACGTCGGCGTAATGGCGTGTTGGAGGACTGGCGTATTGGATGTCATTTCATCTCTCCATCGCTCCGATACTCCAACACGCCAAGGTTACCCCAATCAAGCACTGCGCCGTCTTAATTAACTTATCAAATACAAACCATAACTCAAGGAATCTTTAATACTTTCGCACCCTGAATTTTTCTTTCTTTAAGTTCCACCAGGGCGCGGTTGGCATCTTCAAGTTCAAATTCCTGGATCTCCGGTTTCATTTGAATTTCAGCGGCCAGTTGCAAGAATTCACTGATATCCGTGCGGGCAACGTTGGCAACACTTTTAATTTCTTTTTCCTGCCAGAGATGGTGCGGGTAATCCAGGTTTAATAAGGTCGTTTTATCGCTTTCCTCCTTGCGAATCGCATTAATAACCAGTCTGCCCCCCGGCTTTAAACATGCCAGTGCTTCAATGACCGGTTTCCAGGCCGGCGTGGTATCAATGATACGATCGAGCTTTTCAGGGGGTTCGGTGGCGGTATCACCGGTCCAGACGGCACCCAGCTTGCGTGCAAAATTCCTCTCTTTTTCACTTCTGGCAAACACAAAAATTTTTGTATTCGGGTATTTGTGGCGCACCATTTTTAAAACCAGATGGGCGGATGCGCCAAAACCGGTTAACCCCAGGCTCTGATGGTCTTCAACCCCGCTTAATCGCATTGATCGGTAACCGATGGCACCGGCGCACAAAAGCGGTGCTGCCTGCGAATCAGTGAAAACCTGCGGGATTTTATAAGCAAAATCCTCGGAAACGGTCGCATATTCGGCATAGCCGCCGTGAACATCCCTGCCGGTGGCCTTAAAACGCTCACATAAATTTTCAGCGCCGCTTCTGCAAAAATGACATCTACCGCAGGCCGAATGTATCCAGGCGACGCCGACCCGCTCGCCCTTGCTGAATCTTGCGGCTGCCGCACCGCTTGCGTGCACCCGGCCGATAATTTGATGGCCTAATATTACCGGTAATTCCGGCGGCGGTGTGCGGCCCTCAATTTCATCCAGCTCCGTGTGACACACGCCGCAGGTGGATACCTTGATCAAAATCTCCTTGTCCCGCGGGACGGGATCCGGCATATCCACAAGCGCAAGAGGATATTTATTATCGGCGATTGCACGAATCTGGTTTAAGATCATTGCTTTCATGGCCCCGCGGCCCCCTTGAAATTACCCTGGTATCATCTTTAAATAAGCTGATTTTGTATAATCTTTAAGCAAATTCTGCAATACCTATTCTTAGGGGTTGCGCGGATAACGGCGAACCCGGCTGAAAGGCTTTGAGACCGGGCTTGACATTACCCGCGAAAATCCTAAGATATTAGAACTTATCTCATAAATGGGATTTTGGTTCAAGATCGCGGCGGGGCCGAGCTTCCCCAGCACAGCTGGATTCAGCATCGATTTTATTATATTAAGGGGCATCGCCCGCTGAGCGGCACTTCCCGTCTGATCCGATGCGCTTTGTGGGTCGTCCCGTGTTGCGGGATTCCCTGTCTGCTCTTATGCGCTTTGTGCGTCATAAACCGGAGATATCCGGCTGTCTGTCGAGGATTTGAAGCGGGGCGCCAACAAAGAGATTTATCCGCCTCTGGCGGGCCGGGCCAACAGACATTTTTGAGGTGAATTCTGGTGTTTGGCGGCAAATGTCGGCAAATAGGCGGCCTCCCTGTCGACTTTCAGCTGTTTTTGGCAGGGGGGCTTTTTTTATGATATTTTGCCTGCTATATTAAAAATGGGTGTTATCGTTAAAATGTGGTAAATTAGACCTTGGTACATAATCCAAATATTCAACCGGTCTTGATCGGATTTGGCCGAACTGACAAACTGGAATGACCCCGATGCCTAAACGCCGGAAAATACTTTTTTCACTGATTAGCCTTGCCGGAATATTTTTGTGCGTGCTGGTTGTTCTGCTGGTCGTCACACCCAGGCTGATTAATCTGGAAACGGTCAAAAAAGAAATAAAAAATCGCTTTGCTGAAGATATCGGCGGGGAAATTGAATACCGGCGTGTCGATCTCGCTTTTTTCCCCCGTCCGCATGTCGTCATAACCGCCGTTAATTTTACAATGCCCGATCATTTCAACGGTAAGGTAGATTCGCTTAAGATTTATCCGAAAATCCTGCCCCTATTCACCGGTGAAATTCAAATTAGCGCCGTTCATTCGCGCAGCCCGGAAATTACGGTTCGACTACCGGTAACCTCAGAGGATAAAAGCACTTCAGCGGCGCCTTTCTCCTTTGAGACTCTGGGGGATCGGTTGAATGCGGCGATCAGCGTCATACCGGAATTGAAGATCCCCAGCATGGTCGTGCGCGTCAGCGGCGGCCGTGTCGATTTTCTTAAAGGCCGGGAACGCTTTCTGGGCCTCCACAACGTAAACGGCCGAACCCATCGCAAGGGCGACCTCATTGAATTTAAGGCTGAATGCCAGTCAAATTTATGGGAAAGTATGATTATCAGGGGCCAATACGAGGCGTCCGGTTTTAAGTTGAGCAGCCAGATCACCATCAAACAGTTGCGGTTGCATGCGGTGGCCGACTATTTTTTCCCCCAATCCGACCTGAAAATGACCAATGCCAGGGTTAATTTAAACCTGGACCTGCAAACCGATGGCCCCCATCATCTGAAGGCCGGTGCAAGTGGCTCAATTCCGTATATGTATTTGCATCGGGGCAACAAAGATCTGAAGATTACCGACACCCGCTTCCAGTGCGAATTTCAGCTCAAGGATCAGGCCGTCAGCCTTTCCCTGAAACAACTTGACCTGCAAAATCCCCGCCTGAGGCTGGCAGGCCGGCTGAACCTGAATCCGGAACCGCCCCGCATACAGCTTGACCTTGAGGGTATGCAGATCAATGTGGCCACAGCCCATAAAACCGCCACGGCCTTAACCGAAAATTCCGGTACGGTATCCGATATTTTTGAAATACTGCGGGCCGGTGATTTCGAACGGATCACCCTTAACGTCGCGGGACCCAATTGGGCACACCTGACAGAATTTGAGAATTATGTGATCCGGGGAAACATGGTCGGCGGAAATATTTTTATCTCGCAAGGTCAATTAAACCTGGAAGATGTGAAAGGTGATGCGACGATTGCAAATGGTATCCTGAACGGCGAAAACATCGAAGCCCGCATGGGTAATTCATTCGCCAGACAGGGAAAAATCGCCATTGCCCTGACAGAAGATACGGCCCCGTTTCATATTGAAGGGCTCATCCGGGCCGATGTATCACAGCTTCCCTCTGTTCTGACCCGGCTGATTGAAAACAAACAATTCAGAAAAGAAATCGCCCTCTTAAAAAAGATGGAGGGAAGTGCCGGCGGGATGCTGATCATCGGGGAAGACATGCGGGACATAAATGTCAAAGTCATGGCCTCCGACATCCGTTTGAAAGCCGATTATCAGCGGATTCCCTATCCGGTCATTATCACAGACGGCAGTCTGGTTCTCGACGGCAGCCGGATCGCATTGACCAATTTCAGTGCCAGTGTGGGAAAATCGAGTTTGAACCAGATGTCATCCAAATTCGGATGGGAAAAATCGCCATTACTGGAACTGTCATCAAAGTCCGCGAAAGTCGATTTAGCCCAATTGCATGCATGGTTGATGCAAAATAAAGCAATTGCGACCGAACTTAACCGCTTTAAGACGGTAAACGGCGCGGTCACTTTACAAAATGCGAAGCTGAATGGGCCGCTTTTCAAACCGGGTCGGTGGCGGCTGGAAACCAAGGGCACCATCCAAAACCTGCTGGTGAGTTCACAGCTTATGCCCGGCGACTTAACGGTAACCCAGGGGCATTTTACCTTCGAAAGGGACCAGCTTAAGGTAACAAACTGGAACGTCAATGTGGGAAAATCCTCATTGGCAAGCCTAGCCGCCAATCTTAAATGGGCAAAAACGGCGACCCTCACCGCAAACTCCGGAAAGACCGTGGTATGGCTGGATGAAATTTATCCCTGGATGCAATCCCATGAGACCTTAAAAGAATACGTCAAAAATATCCAGCCATTAGACGGAAACCTGACTTTCCAGAGCCTATCATTTGAGGGCCCGATCAACGCTGAAACCAGCAGCAAGGTGAATCTCAGCGGTGCCATTGAAAAATGGCATATCCACTCGGCAAAATTTCCGACCGATATAGAGTTAACCGGCGGTGACCTGCTCTGGCGCGGGAACCGAATCGACCTGCAGGAAGCCAGCGCCAGATTCGGAACGTCAACGGTCAACCGATTCTCGTTGGGCAAACAGTGGGGCGAGATTTCTCTGTTTGAATTCAATGCCGATACCGCAAATATCCAGATGGCGGAACTCTATCCCTGGCTGGTATCCTTTGAGACGCTGGATAAGATGTTCGAGGGGTTCCATGCCACCCAGGGGAAATTGGCACTCCGTGGATTGGATTTGAAGGGGCCGGTGGGCCGCACCAGGGCCTGGCAGTTTCAACTGGCCGGCGACTTAGAGGGTTTGGCTCTGGAATCCGATCATTTCAAAGCACCCCTTCACATCAACACGGCTAAATTTTCGGCCCAGGATACACCCGGCCAATCCGGTGTACACGGTCGGTTCGATCTGGATGCAGCGCAATTGAGCTGGCAAGATAGCCAGATGACGCTGCAGGGCAACGCATCCTTTTCTGGGGGTGAATTTAGGCTTGACTTGAAACTGGCCGCCGATCGTCTGAGCTGGGAACAGATCGACCAGATTACAGGCCTGGACAAGCAACTGGGACCCGCAGAAGCCCATAAGATGCTGGGGAGCTTGACGGTTGAATTGGATCATTTTACCTATGACGGGTATACCTTTCAGCCGATGCATGCAGACATTTCTTTTAATGAAACGGACACCCGTATTATCGTTAAAAAAGCGGATCTGTGCGGCATCCAGTTCCCGGGAATTCTGAAAGTTTCAGCCGATGAGTTCGAATTTTATTTCAACCCGGTCGCAGAAGCTCAAAATCTGGAACCCGCTGTTGCCTGTCTGTCCGCTAAAAAAAATCTGGCCGACGGCAGCTTTAATCTGGAAGGAGAACTGATGTCTAAAGCCCGGCCAACCGCCTTCCCCAAATCACTGACCGGGAATCTCCAATTTACGGCCGCACAGGGCCGAATTTATCGTTTTGGAATGCTGGCCAAAATTTTTGCCTTACTCAATGTTACCGAAATCTACCGGGGCGAGGTCCCGGATTTGACGGGTAAAGGCTTTGCTTACAATTCGATGGCGATAAATGGGGTATTTGAAGACGGCAAGCTGATCATCAAAGACACTTTGATCGACAGTCCGTCCATGGGAATCGCCATCGAAGGCAACATCGATTTAATCAAAAAGAAAGTGAATCTGGTCGTGCTGGTCGCACCGTTTAAAACCATTGATCGGATTGTCAAGCTCATCCCGCTGTTCGGCAATATCATGGGCGGCAATCTGATTTCGATTCCATTCCGGGCGATCGGCGATTTAGGCGATCCGGATGTCATACCGCTTTCACCCACTGCAGTGGGTTCCGGCCTGCTGGGCATTTTGCAAAGAACCCTCAAGCTGCCGATAACCATCATCCAGCCCGTTCTGCCAGGCTCAAAAAACAAAAAAAAGGATGAAAAAGAAAGATAGATAAAATTAGATCTGGTTCCGCCAAACCCAGCATTCCAACATTCCGGAATTCCAATATTCCATCGTATTGGATTCCGGTAAAGCCGGTGATATCTGATCGAACAGCGAGAAACAGGATTTCAATGTCAGAATACATGGACTTTGCACCGTTCTTGACTTTTTCAACAACCATACTCATATTGGTGCTGGAAAAAACGGCTATGTTCAAATCATCTGAAATCGATTTATAAGGAGGTTAACGATGGCCTATACATGTAAAAGTTGCGGAGCGGTCGCCAACGAACCCGGTCACCTGTGTAATCCGTGCGGTGATAAAGCCAAATGCAGTTTCTGCGGGGCTACGGAAACGGATCACACCCATCAGTGCAAGGACAAACTGGCAGCCATGAAGTTTGTTTGCGGTGGCTGCGGACGCGTGGCAATGGAGCAGGAACATCTTTGTAAACCTTCCCCGATTGCTTAAACCCCGTATAGTTATCAGGGCGGCCGCTAAATGCCGCCCTTTTTTTATTGAAAATTTGCGGTCTAACGCATACATAAAGAAGTGCCTGATCCGCCAAAAAACCTGGCGGACAATCGTGAACTGGGGCTCGGGCCTCACGCAAAGCCGCAAAACCGCAAAGAGGTCAAGGGTTTTTTTATTATTTAAATTAAAATTCTTTGCGGCTTGGCGGCTTTGCGTGAGCAATAAATTAAAATGGATCGCTCGACCCTGAGGCTCTCGGCGGGCAAAATTCCTTAACCTTAGCGCACTTGTACTCAAAGGAT
>JBFFCW010000062.1:0-13827 GCA_041559695.1 Desulfobacterales bacterium | reverse complement strand
TTACTTTCGTCGGAGTGACTCATTTCTTCTCCTTTCGTCAGGGTTTCTTATTTTCAAGATTTGTGTATCGCCTCAGCTAATCTTAACCTGCTCCATACCTTTGAATTCAGCAGCAACGGGTTACTTCAGCTGGCTATCTTTGCTGCCGCGCCGATTGAAACCAGTGGGAGTTGTCTGCCGTTCTTCGCGCTCTGACTGGCAGCTGACGCATCAGCGAACGCCAGGGATTGCTTTGCGACGAGCGTCTGGGATAACCGTCTCGCCTCGTTTTTCAAAGGGTGAAAATAGATGAGAAATAAAATATCCCATCATCCGATTTATTTTTTAAGTAAAAGATTCTCATCAATTTTCATGCAATATTCAGGTTTGAATCATGGGCGGGGGCAGGCTGTGTTTTTTGAGTTTTCGCACGACGGTCGGCTGGCTGATATTTAAAAACCGGGCCATCTCGCGCGTTGATTTGCAGTGCCGCATGGCATTTTTAAGCATCTCCTTTTCGAGTGCAGCAAGCATATCCACCAGGTTATTGATTTTTCTATCCGACCCGCGTACCTCCCAGCGGTCTTCGAGCGCTTCCTTGCCGATACTGCTCAATATGACCGAATCGATCACCTCCCCTTCACTCATCACGACTGCCTTTTTTATAATATTTTTGAGCTCGCGGACATTTCCGGCAAAAGAGTAGCTCTGCAATAATGAAAGGGCCAATGGATTCAGCTTCTTCTTTTGCTTATACTTCCGATTATACTGGCGTAAAAAGCTATTGGCCAATTCGAAAATATCTTCCGGGCGTTCGCGCAGCGGCGGGATTTTTATGGTTAAAATGTTAAGGCGATAAAATAAATCTTTGCGGAATTTTTTTTGCTCGACAAATTTTTCGATATCTTGATTGGTTGCTGCGATGATGATGCAGTCAATGGATTTGGCTTTGATAGCGCCCAAACGCTGGACTTTGTGATCATCCAGATATTTCAACAGTTTGGCCTGCACCGAAAAGGGCAACTCACCGATTTCGTCTAAAAAAAGCGTGCCTTCATGGGCAAGCTCGAAAAGCCCGGGCTTGCCTTGCTCCCGGGCACCTGAAAACGCGCCTTTTTCATAACCGAACAATTCAGCTTCAAGCAGGTTTTCGGGCAAGGCCGCACAATTAATTTGAATAAACGGTTTCTCTTTTCTTTTGCTGTTGTTGTGAATGAACTTCGCCAGGAGCCCTTTACCGGTACCGGATTCCCCTAAAATCAGTATGTCCGTTACTTCCAGGCGAGCCAGTTTAAGGGCGGTTTTCAGAATTTCCCGCATTTGATCGCTTTCCGAGACAATTTTTTGCCTTTTCAATTCCAGCATGCTCAGTTCGGTCAGCTCATTTTTATAGCGATCTTTTTCTTTACGGGTTTCCTCTAACTGGATTTTAAGCGCTTCTAACTGGGTGATATCCCTTTCATTAATCACCACCAAGGACACCCGGCCATTTCTGTCAAAAACCGGTATTCCCGTGCAGAGCACCGTTTTTTTTGTGTTTTTTACATGTTGCAGCTGACTGACCACGCGCCTGGTTTGGATGACTTCATCGGTCACATAATTGCTGTACAATTTCTTTTTTTTAACAAGATCCGAAACCTTTGTTCCGATGATATCCTCTTTTTTAATCCCCCCCAGTTTTTCTGATGCCCTGTTGATCAGCACCACCCGACCGTTTTTGTCGCAAATCCAGATTCCGTCTGAGGAGGATTCGAAAACGGTCTTAAATTGTCTGTCCAAAAAGTCAAAGGATTCGAGTTTCCAAGCGGTTGATTCAAATTCATCCAGGCGCAGGAAGTTACAAACACACCCGGTTACGGTTTTGCCTTCTATTATCGGGTTGATGTTTACGATTAGATTGACCCGTTTCCCCAGAATCTGGCGTTCCAACTGGGGCTTGCCGGTTGCCAGGCACTGGGCCACCATTTCACGGGTCTTGGGCAATAGCGTTGCGATGTGAACCCCGTTCATTTTGGTTTTGATAAACTCAAGGATTTCCCTGGCGCGTTTATTAACAAACTGGATGCGGCCGTCTTTATCCGTGGCAATGACACCGTGGTTGCTAAATTGTAAAAATTGTTCGTAATTGGGTTTTTGGGGCATTTTGTTTCTTTCGATTCTGAAAGCATCAGAATAATATTTCAGATCAAAGAAAGGTTCTGCTATTGGGAAAGTTTGGTGCAGAACCGATCAATTTCCGCTTCGGTATTGAAATAATGGACCGAGGCCCGCGCTAATTCACTAATTCCTCTTGAATCCAGATCAAGCCTGGCGTAGCGCGCGGGGGATACAGATATGTTGATCTGGTGAGACGCCAGGCGTTGTTTTAATGCCGAGGCGCTTTCGTTCTCTTTGGTAAATGTCACGATACCGCATTGATGTTGGCCCAGATCCCGGACGGCAATCCCATCGAATTCAGACAGGCGATTTCTCAGCAAAGCGGCCAAATGCTGGACACGCTCCTGAATGGCCTCAAGCCCAATGTCGAGGGCATAGTCCACAGCGGTTGCCAGTCCGATGCGTCCCGCAATATAGCTCTCCCAATTCTCGAAGCGTCTGGCATCATTTCTGATTTCAAACCGATCTTTGTCGATCCATGTGGCGGCATGCAGATCGATAAACGGCGGTTCTAACTGTTCGATCAAAGGCCGGCGGATGAAAAGAAATCCCGTTCCCCGGGGACCCCGCAAATATTTGCGGCCCGTTCCGGACAGCATGTCACATTTTATCTTCTCTACATCGACCGGCATCTGGCCCACCGATTGGCAGGCATCCAGCAGATATAAAATATTGTGTTTGTGAGCGATTTGGCCGACAGCCTCGGCCGGGTTGATCAAACCGCCCTGGGTGGGCACGTGCGTAATGGCAATCAGTTTCACATCTTCAGCGATCATTTCCTCAAGGGCATCGATCGAGATTTGCCCGCTGGCATCATTGGGCACCACATCGATTTTTAAATCCTTTTGCTTGGCGACTTGCAGAAAGGCCAAATAGTTACTGGCGTATTCAGCCCGGGCGGTCAGAATACGATCGCCCGGTTGAAAAGGAATTGCGTAAAAAACCATGTCCCAGGCGCGGGTCGCATTTTCGATAAAGGCAATTTCCTCCGGGTCGCAATTGAGCAGGCGGGCAAATGCCGGATAGAATCGTTGCAGCTTTTCCTGGGCATGCGCCTCGGCCTCATAACCGCCCATTCGGCTCTCCAGTTTCAGATGGTCGCTGACGGCCTGGTATACAGCCTTCGGCGGTAAGGACGCACCGGCATTGTTAAAATGCAAAACTGCCTCACAACCCGGCGTCTCTGCTCGAATTCGTTTTAAATCGATCGGGGACATCATATCACCTGAACAATTAGCAGTTAAGCGGCATGAACGCTTTTGGTCGTATTAACATATGGAATTTTAGAATTTTTTGCAACAGACGGGCGTTTCGGTGCTTGAGGGTGGAATCTCCTTTGTTTCATTTCTGAAATTATCGATGAAATCAAATCCGGTCGTGTCATTTTCGAATTCAAGCCCTTGATGTTTCTTGACACATCATGGGGTCTTTGGCATATTCATTGGTTATGCAGGTAATAGCTTAATGCTGAACGATAACAAGGATAAACCAAAAACAGGAGCTGCTCAGCGTCGGGCAGCGCGTGAGAGGGAGGTGAATTCATGAAACGCAGTTTGCATGCCGGGAGCAGTCAGACCGGCGGATTCAGCTTAAATGTCTTTAGCGATGATGCGCTCGAGGACATTCACCTGGCCACCCTGGAAGTTCTCCAGAAGACCGGTGTCTTCGTAGACGATGATGAAGCCATGGAAGTCTTCGCCGGGGCGGGAGCGATTGTGGACGCTAAAAATAAGATCGTCAAAATTCCCCCGCTGGTGGTCGAAGAAGCCATTCAATCAACGCCATCCCAGTTCGTCGCTTGCGGCCGCACCCCGAAAAATGACGTTGTGCTGGAAAGAAACCGGGTGACCTTTACCAATTTCGGTGAGGGCATCAAAATCATTGACCCCTATACGGGTGAGCATCGCGAGACGGTCAAAGCCGATGTGGTCAATGCGGCCCGGATTGTTGATTATCTGGATAATCTGGATACCTATGAAAGGATTATGGTTTCCCATGATGTTCCTCAGGAAACCGTTTCCCTTCACAACGCCGAAGCCTCTTTAACCAACACGTCCAAACATCATTGGCTGGGCCCTGTCAATGGCTACTGCTGCAAAAAAATTGTGGAGATGTTGGCTGCCATCGTGGGCAGCAAGGAGAAACTCAGGGATCGTCCTTTGCTGACTTTTGTTTCGTGCCCGGGAAGCCCGCTCACGTTTTCTAAAGAGCATTGCGAAATCATGATGGAGGGCGCCCGCTCCGGGCTGGCGGTTAATATTGTATCGATGACCATGGCCGGTGGTTCTGCGCCGGTGACACTGGCAGGAACCATGGTGGTATTGAACGCAGAGGTTCTGGGAAGCCTGGTCCTCAATCAACTGACGCGTAAAGGCGCCCCTGTGGTTTACGGGAGCTCCACCTGTCCGTTTGATTTATGGCAAACAACGGCAACGGTGGGGTCCCCGGAATGCGGTATGATTACCGCCGGAGTGGCGCAGTTAGCCCGCAAATATGCCCTTCCCTGTTTTGCGGCCGGTGGATAGGGCGATAGCAAAGTCGCTGACGCCCAGGCAGGTCATGAAAAGACGCTCACCGGGCTACTCGCTGCGTTGGCAGGGGTCAACGTGGTTTACGGCCTGGGGATGCTTGAAAGCGGCGTCACGATAGACTTCGGCCAGTTGGTGATGGATAATGAATTTGCCGGAATAATCAAACACGTTTTAAATGGGATTCCGGTCGATGACGAAAATCTGGCGGTGGATATCATCCATGCTGTCGGACCAGGCAATGATTTCATTGGTCAGAAGCACACCATGAAACATATGAAATCCCAATCCCAGACCAGTCTGATCGACCGTCGAAGACGCCAAAAGTGGGAAGAGATGGGTAAAACCGATATTTATGAAAGAGCGTCTGCCAAAGCCAGGGAAATATTGGAGACGCACGAACCGGATCCGTTACCGGATGGCGTCCTTTCAACGATTCGATCGATCATTGCGGATGCAGAAGAAGAGTTGGGCATCAACAAAGCAAAGTAAAGTTACGACTGCGCACAGACTCCATCTATATTTGAGGGAAAATTGGAGAGGCCAAAGGCGCGGCGGACGATTCTAAAACGCCGGGCTCAGGGTGTCAGAATATGTTATCATTTTGATAAGCTGGCGGATGCATTCATCCGCCAGCTTTTTTTCGTTGGTTTAGTCGGAATCGAAATCATCGGCACACGTCCGCTTGGCTTCCCCCCGATCGCCACGTATAGCCTGAACGACATCAACACTTTTGGGATTAGAAATCATCCACATACTTTTTTACTTCCGCTATTTGCCTGATTCTCTCCTCAGCCATGCGATCGGCTGCCTGATAGGTCGGCAGTTTGTCACGATCGGCAATTTCAAATACCCGCTGCATGTTGTCATAAATGCGGGCTACTTTGGCCTTGCCGCGTTCATGGCTGACTCCGCCGACGCCGAGGCGATCCGTATCATAGATGGTACCGCCGGCATTGGTGATGTAATCCGGGGCATAGACAAACCCCGCTTCGTCCAGCCGGTCACCGTGGCGCTCTTCGGCCAGCTGATTGTTGGCCGAGCCGCAGATGATTTTGCATTTCAGCCGGCTGAGGGTGTCATCATTGATGACTTTTCCCAGGGCGCAGGGGCAAAAAATATCGCAGTCGGCATCATGGATAGCGTCGGCCGGCACGGCGCTGGCGTTGAAACGCGTTGTCATGCTTTCCACCTTGGCGCGATCGATGTCTGTGACGATCAACCGGGCGCCGAGCTCGTGGAGCTGCTCGACCATATTGTGACCGACTGCCCCCAGCCCCTGCACCGCGACCTGTTTCCCCTCCAGGCTGTCCGAGCCGTAGACCCGGTTGCAGCAGGCCTGCATGGCGCGGATAGTACCATAGGCTGTCATGGGGGCAATGTCTCCGGCTCCGCCCAAATAGGTTGGCAGGGTGACGACATGTTCGGTTTCCATGCGAATGTATTCCATATCCTGCAGGGTGGTGCCCACGTCTTCGCCGGTAATGTATTTGCCGCCCAGACGGTTGATGAATTTTCCGAGCGTCCGGAAGACCGGCTCACGGTCCGTCCGTTTCGGGTCGCCGATAATCACCGCCTTGCCCCCGCCCAGATTAACCCCGGCAGCGGCGTATTTGTAAGTCATTCCGCGTGCCAGTCGCAGGGCGTCTTCGACGGCATCCATCTCGCTGGCATAATCCTGCCACATGCGGCAGCCGCCGGTGGCGGGACCGAGCGTTGTATCGTGGATGGCGATGATGGCCTTGAAATCAAGCGCCTTGTCCTGACAGAAAAACAGGTTTTCGAAGTCGTATGTTTGCATGTATTCAAAAATGGATTCCATGGTTCACAATCCTCCCATAAAGTTGATGCAATTAACCCATGAAGCGCGCTGACCGGCGTGCCCGTTTGAATTTATTCTGCTTGAAATTTTAAAATACCATTTAATCGGTTTTATCCAGGCTTTCTTCCGCATACATACGTTTGACTTCGGCCCGATCGCCGATGATGGCTTTGACCACCAGGGCATTGTTGGGCGGGCAGCCTTTGACATGCCGCTCGGTCTGGTTGTCTTTCATACACAGCCCGATGGTGACGATATCATCGGGCGACACATCGGCGGGAAGGGGCGCTTTGCCCGTGACCACGGTGACACCCGGCAGGTACATGAGTTGATCGGCATTGCGCATATCGATCAGGGCGCTCATCACCGTATTGCGACAACCGGTGCAGGCGGCCTCCCCGTGAATCAATTCAAATCCCTCCACTTCGACCGGGTCATCTTCGATCGCTCTTAAAAAACGACGTGTGACGCCTTCCAGTGATTCGCCGATGACATCGATCGATGCGGCATCCATCACACCCAAACCACGCGCCGCAGCATTTTTGGTCAGCAAGGTTTCCTCCGGATCGTATCCGATCAGCCGGGCACAGACCGCATCTACGGCGACCACATCCTTGCCGGCCAGGACGAGATTCATTTCCACCGGTTTTCCAAAGACCGGTCCCACGCCTTCCTGACAGACCACTGCATCAACCACTGCTAGCCGGGGTTTTACAGCTGACAGCAAATCAATGACACCATCAAAAAGGCCTTCCTGGTGCATCGCCTTTTTGGCTTTATCGCTCAGCAGTCCCTTGAGCTTTTTGATCGCACAGGTCATTTCGGTTTGATCGTGGGTTTTTAATTTGGGCACACTGATGATGACATCTGCCTTTTTAACCAGCTCCCAGCACTCAACCTGATCGAAAATCTCGCCGTTTTCCACCGGCATATCCACCGTTGCCTTGGTGGCCTTCAGGTTGACGACTTCGTAGCCCAATTCCTGAAGATCACGATAGCCTGAGCTCTGAATGACTTTCTCGGTATCGACACCGACTGCGGAGGATTCGGCAATTACCGGTCGCGCGCCGGCAGCCTTTACGATATCCGCTATCGCCCGCGCAACTTCAGGCAGGGTAATACAGCCGGCCTCTCTTTCGACCGGCGGCGCCACCCAGCTGGGATTAATCAAAACCAGATGCCCGGGTTGGATAATGTCTTTGATGCCGCCGATAAGGTCCAGCGATTTCTTGACGGCCGCATGAATTTGCTCAAAATCCGCTCCGGCTGGCGTTCGTACAATCGATACGTTTGCTTTTCCCATGTTTGTCTCCTCTATTGGCATGTCCCACAAAAATGTTACAAAAGTCGTAATAACAGTGGTTTCAGGTTTCGGGTCTCAGGAACCAGCAAGTCAGAGGTGTCAGGTTTCGGGTGTCAGAAAAAAGATAACAAATGCGGAATCTGATAATTTCCAACATCAACAGGTTCGTAATCCTGACTCCCCAAACCTAATTATTCATCCGGATCTGTAATGCCCGCCAAACGCTTGGCCAGCTTTATCTTCTCTGCCAGCTTTCCCTCGCGGTAGATCATGATGCGCTGCGCCTGCGGGGAACCCGCACCATGCATCGACTCCACCAGGGCGGTGCCGCCTGTCATGGCCTCGATCATTCGGGCAATTTTGACGCGATCTTCCGTCGGGATATCGGCGACTCCTGAAAAATATTTTTGCACCAGAGGTCCGACGTCTTCATTCTCAAAATCGTATTGGCTGGGCATAGTCGCAATGAATCCGCCGGCCAGATCCAGCGCCAGGCGGGCGACTTCAAAATGAAAACGCGTGACGTTCTGTTTGCAGACATTGGCCAGCATGGTATCCACCATGTAGGCGCCGGAAGGCGTCGGCCAGCCTTCAGCCGAGCAGGCAATTGATGAGCTGTAGAGTGTTTCGCTGAGATGGGTCATCTCTGTGACTTTATCCCTCACATGCGACCCCTTGGCGGTGCCCTGAATGAGGCTCAGGTAGCTGACAGCACCGATCAGCACATCCATCAGTCCGGTTTTGCAGGCCCCGTAGTTTGCGCGATGGTGGGCGGCAAAGCGGTATACGAGATCACCCGTAAATTCGACTTCGCCGTCCATGAAAACATTTTCAACCGGTACGAATACATCCTCAAAAACAAGCAACGCTTCGCCTCCGACGGCCCCGAAAGAAGGCTTGCCGACATCGATACGCTCCTTGCGGTCACGGCGGTCGTCGTTAGCCTGCCGACCGAAAACCATCGTGACGCCGGGCGCATCAATTGGCACCGCGCAGACAACCGCATAATCTTTAGAGCTTTCATTCATGGCGGTAGTCGGCATCACCAGAATTTCGTGGGAGTTAACGGCGCCGGTCATGTGAAGCTTGGCGCCTCTGATCACGATACCGTCGTCCCGGCGGTCCACCACATGAACATATTGATCAGGATCGGACTGGTCGGCAGGGCCTTTGGAGCGATCGCCTTTGGGATCGGTCATGGCGCCAACCACCATGCGGTTATCGTCCTGGATACGGGTCAGCCAGCGGTTAAAGCGCTGCAGATAGTCGGTACCCAGTTTTTCATCAATTTCGTAAGCCACCGAATAAACGGCATTGATGCCATCAAAGCCGACACAGCGCTGAAAACAGGTCCCGGTTTTCTGCCCTAAGACGCGCAACAATTTAACCTTTTTGATCAAATCCTCTATATTCTGATGCACATGGGTAAAGCGGCTGATCGTACGCCCCGTCAGGTGGGATTTGGCCGTTGCCAGGTCGCGGTATTCTTCTTTGGCGGCCAAAGAATACGTCATGGCAGCCGCCCGCACATGAGGCGACGTGGCCGGATGCCGCGTGACGTCATCGATGCGTTTGCCTTTGTAATAAATGACGGGGTTCAAAGCCCGCAAGCTTTTGATATATTCGCCACCGTTTTGTAATTTCATGAGAATCCTCCTTCTCAATAATTTTATGCGGATAATAGTCCATATTTTTCGATGTTGGTATCGGCCAGCGCCTGAATTTTTTCGATCTCAAGCTGTTCCTGCTCGGAGTCAAACAGGTGCCGGTATCGTTTTTGTTTGTTCAGATAATCGGCGACTGGGATTTTACACTTAATTTTGCGGATCGCGGTGATTTCCCCGTTTTCCTTTTGAAACAACGGCACCAGCCCGCTGTTGACACCCAGCCGGCCGATTTCTAGCGTCAGATGTGACGCAAAGCTCCACACCGACGGACAGGGGGTGTCGATCTGAATATAACGCGACCCGTGATAGGTCATGGCTTTTTTGATTTTTTTCTTTAGATCGCCCAGATAGGCGATCGATGCGGTGGCCACATAAGGAATACCATGGGCCGCAACGATCTCGGGCAGATCCTTTTTCATCTCAACTTTGCCCATGGATTGTCGGCCGGCCGGGGCTGTTGTGGTCGCCGCCCAGGCAGGTGTTGCCGCGCTGCGCTGACCGCCGGTGTTCATATAGGCCCCATTGTCGACACAGATGTAGAGGACATCATCGCCGCGCTCCAACATTCCCGAAAGGGCGCCAAATCCGATATCAAATGTTCCGCCGTCCCCGCCGATGGCGACCACCCGGGTGTGCTCTCGCCCCTGAGCCCGCAGGGCGGCGACCACACCGGTGGCAACCGCCGGGGCATTTTCAAACACGTGGTGTATCCAGGGCACCCGCCAGGGCGAGAAGCCATAGGGTGAGGTAAAGGTTTCCAGGCAGCCGGTGGGGGAAACCACGATCACATCGTTTCCGGTTGCCTCCAGAATATGCCGAACCCCCAGCGCCATACCGCAGCCGTGACATGCCCGATGGCCGGAGACAAACAGGGATTCTGTTGTGGATTTCTTTTTGACGGTCATTTGTTTCTCCTTTGCCTAAGATACGATAGTGGTGTCGAGGTCAATCCATTCGGATTCGGGCAGGACCTCCCCGGAGCGGTGAATCTCCTCGGCGCGCGCCACCAGCCGGTGAACCGTGCGGGTATTGATCTCACGTCCGCCCAGACCGGCAACAAAATCAACCACCATAGGCGCTTGCGGCCGGCCGAACAGTTTGGCCTTCAGATCAAGACCGATCGAGCCTTCGCTGCCCATGGAAAAGCTGGCGTCCATTACGGCGATAATCGTGGCGTCTTTTACAGCCTGCCAGATTTCCTCGTGCGGGAACGGCCGAAAGCATCTGATCTTGAGCAGACCGACCTTTTTGCCGGCATCCCGCAGCTCGTCAACGGCATCTTTAACCGTACCGGTGACGGATCCGATTGCCACCAAAATAATTTCGGCACCGTCGGTGCGGTAGGCTTCGACCAGCCCGCTGTTGTCACGGCCGGTCAACGCCGATACCTCATCCAGGATTACCTGAATTCGGGGTTTTCCTGCGGTCATGGCCTTGTGAATCGCATATTTGAATTCCATCATGGCATCCGATTCAGCATAAGAGCCCCAGGTTTTCGGCTTGGCCGGATCCAGATAATGCTCGGGGGCAAAGGGCGGCAGAAAATCATCGACGGCTTGCTGTTCGACGAACTGCACCCGCTCGTAAGAATGGGTCAGCACCCAGCCGTCCATGCACACCATGACCGGCAGCATGATGCCGGGATCCTCCGCGATTTTGAAAGCCGCCAGATGCATGTCGTAGGCTTCCTGGACGCTTTCCACGTAAAACTGGATCAGTCCGGCATCCCGTAATGACATGCTGTCCTGGTGGTCCACCTGGATGTTGATCGGCGCCGATATGGATCGGTTCACTCCGGTGATGACAAACGGCAACCGCATGCCCGCACTGGCGTACAGGACCTCGGTCATCAGTAACAGCCCCTGGGAAGATGAGGCCGTATAACTGCGGCTGCCTGCGGCCGCAGCGCCGGCCAGTACGCTGGCCGCTGAAAACTCGGATTCGACTCTGACGTACTCGGCATCGATTTCGCCATCGGCTGCCATCCTGGCCAGGCTCTCGACAATATGCGTCTGGGGGCTGATGGGGTAAGCCGAGATGACATGGGGCCGACAGGCCTTTACGGCCAGTGCGACGGCTTCGGATCCCTCTACCACTTTGATGTTGCCCATGGTTTATTTTTCCTCCGGTAATATTTGAATGGCTTCGGCCTTGCACTCATAGGCGCAGATGCCGCATCCCTTGCAAAAATCGTAATCGATTTCATAGCGATCGTCAGTTTGACGGACGGCGTCATCCGGGCAAACTTCCCGGCACTTACCGCATTGATTACACACTTCCGGGTCAATTTCCGGTCGCTGGTCCCGCCAGTTTCCGGTCTTGTAATTCAAGGAGGTTCCGCCCTCAACAACGGCACCTTTTGTCAGTTTCATGAAGTCTCCTTTAAAAATGCGTGGTAACTTTCTGCGACGACCTGTGCGTTCTTTTCTCCCAGTTCACCGGGGAATTTGCTGCGCACGGCGTTCAGCGCGGCTTCCAGCGACAGCTCCCGGCTGAAGCCGGCAAACGTGCCCAGAAGTGCGGTGTTGATAATCGGTCGGCCCAGAATCCTGCGGGCCAGCTTATCTGCGGATGTGGTGACGGCGTTTGATTCTTCAAGCCCTAAGTCCGCCACCGATTTATCCGTATTGATTAAGATCGATCCCTTCTGCTTCAGGCCTTCGGCGACATCGATCTCACTGAGAATGGTGGCATCCTGCACGATGACATAATCGGGTGTATGAACGTGGCTGCGCGTGCGGATGGGGCGGTCACTGAGCCGGCAAAACGCAACGATCGGCTTGCCGCGACGTTCTCCCCCGCCGCCTAAAAACGGAAATGCCTGGCCGTATTTGCCGTCCTCGAGGGCAGCAATGGCCATAAATTGCGCCAGAACCAGAGATCCCTGGCCGCCTCTTCCATGTATTCGAATTTCCTTCATTACTATCCTTTCTCCTTCGTCGGGGAGTTTTTGTTTAACTCCTTACACAGAGCTTAATGAACAATCGTTTGCGAAAACCGGGCACTGTCTGAATGCATTAGGGATCGTTGCAAAAGAACAGGGTTAAGCGGGGCTGTTATTAATCGCAAAACAGATAAAAATTTTAACGAACGTATTATTTGAATATCCCTTTACTGCTCTTTTGATACGAGCCCTTATGCATGAGTTTGCACGGGTTTCGCGGGCGATTGTTCATTATGCGGCTCAACCGGGAAAACTCCCCGACTTTTGAACTTTCTACCATTTTAATTCGGCTGAGACCGAATCCGCTGCCTTTACAACCGTTGCAGCCAGTTCCTTTTCAATGCGACCCGGGGTCATCGTAAAAATGGAACCCGTGACACTGATGGATGCAACCACCTGACCGCCCGAGCGGACCGGAGCGGCGATACAGCGAACCCCCTCATAGTATTCTTCGTTATCGACGGCATATCCCTGTTTGCGAATCCGGGCCAGCTCAGCCATCAGCGCCGGTAGACGCGTAATGGTATTTTTGCCGTAACCCTTCAAAGACTTGTTTTTGTATATGCCTTTGACCTCGTCATCGTTTAAGCCGGCCAGCAATACCTTGCCGCCGGCGGCCGCATGCGGATCGGTGGCAAACCCCACATAGGTGGCGAGTGACAGGCCGCTCGGGGTGTCGAGTTTGTCGATATAAACGACTTTATCACCCCGCAGCATCGCCAGATGGACGGCTTCCTGACTCTCCCGGCGTAAGGCTTGCAGATGGCGATGGGCAATTTGACGGATGTCCAGATTATCTAAAATTTTACGGCTGATTTCGAGAAACCGAAATCCCAGTGAATACTTTTTGGTGTCCGGATCCTGGGTGATATAATCATGGGGCAGCAAGGTCGAAATCATGTGATGCACCGAACTCGGGTGCAAGTCGAGATGACCGCTGATTTCCGTTAACTTCAAACCCGCGGGATGATCACTTAAGGTATCAATGACCTTTAAGCAGCGTTCGATGGAATTGATTTTCATTTTGCATGAAAATTAATGAGAAGTCTAAATTCATTTTAATGAAGGATGAAAGTCATTTTAACTCATTACTTCTCACCCTCCGGCTCGTGCAAAATTCAGGCAATCATTTTCATAATATGAAAATGATTTTCATATACAAAAAAACATTTTTTCTGTCAAGCTTAAATTTTAGGATATTTCAAAAAATTGTTGGCATTAAAAAGCTTGGCGGTAGCACGTGGTCACGTGTTTACGTGTACATACAAATATACGAGGCGGGCTGTTTCACTTTCAGATCAAAATTCGACTTTGCCGGAATGGTGATCGTAAGCTTCGTACCTCGCCCCGGTGCGCTCTCGACCTCGAACTGACCACCCAATTGCTCCACCCGCTCCCCCATACTCCATAGCCCCAGGTGCGTCCCC
>JBFFCW010000061.1:0-13831 GCA_041559695.1 Desulfobacterales bacterium | reverse complement strand
TCGTCAAACGCTTTTCTTTATTGGTATCGTCCGGCAGGTTGTCTTTTTCGTCCATGGCGTCAATAGCGTTTGATACCAGATTGATAAACACCTGTTCCAAACGGTTGTGCTCGGCCAGAATATCCGGAACATCGGGATCCAAATCCAGCTCGACTTCTACATCGTGAACTTTTAACTGATGGCCCAGGACTTTAAAGACATCATTTATGGGGTCATTGATATTAACCCGACTGCGAACCGGTTCGGATTGCCGGGCGAAATCCCGCACGTGCTTGATAACGCCGCTGGCGCGTTCGACGTTGGTAACAATATCATTGGCCATGGTCCTCAGGTCTTCGTCTTCAATTTTTTGACCCCTTTTCAGCATCTTGAGAAAAAAATCGGCACAGACCTGGATCACATTCAAGGGTTGATTGATTTCATGGGCCATTCCGGCAGCCATCACGCCCAGGGTGGTCATCTTACCGGCCTGAATCAGCTGGGTTTCCTTCTCAATTACTTCGGTGATATCGGTTGTCGACGCCACAATCACATCCATCTCACCGTATTTGGCATAACTCATATTGATATTGACAAAAAACGGTTGGCCGCCTTTACGATAATGGCGCTTTTTGGTTAAAAGATGCGACCGGTCCTCGGAAAGGCTTTTTAAACTTTCAACCAGTTCCTCATCATTCTTCTCACCCAGCTGCAGAAAGGGGGATCCGATTAATTCTTTTCGTAAATAACCATAACTGTCTTGGGTGCGCTGGTTCACATCCAGGATTTTAAATGTGCGGCTGTCGAGAATGAAAATCGGATGGGGATCACTATTAAACAGGGTGCGGTATTTTTCTTCGGACTTGATATACTGGTCCTGCAGGATGGCATTTTCAATGGCAACGCCGATGCGGTTGCCGATCAATTCAAGCACTTTCTTTAGATCATGGGTAAAATGCCTGGGCTTTTTACTGCCGATTCGAATCACACCAAAGGCACCCCGCTCTTTGCTGCTGATGGGGATGTAAGCCAGTGATATCAGCTTTTCTTCTTCTAAAAGACAGATTTCATCCGGACAACCATTCGTCAACTCCTCATAGATCATAAATTCGTTGGCGTCGGCCACCCGCTGGATCACACTGCTTCCACCGGCCACCATGACTTTCTGATAGACTTCTTTGGATAGGCCCTCACAGTATCGCAGATGAAATTTTCCGTTTTTTTTCTTTAAATAAATGCAGATGCCGTCAGCCGCTAAAAATTCCATGACGACCCGAACGGATTGGTTGATTCTCTCATCCAGATCCAAAGGTGCATTTAAGGCCGTGTAAATCGAAATAAGGGTCGTCAGTTCACGGGTGTGCTGTTCGCGTTCTTCTTCGGCCTTCTTGTCTTCGGTCTTATCCCAGAGAGTTTCAATGGCACCGACGATGCTGCCGTCCGGAGCCTTTATGGGAGCCGCTGTAAACCAGCACCATTTGCCGTTTTCTCCCAATCGGGGGAAAAACACTTCGGCCTCGTATGCTTCTTCGATCAGAGCGGACTTGCGCCATTGCTCACCGTACAATTTCTCAATTTCGTCTTCACCAATTTGATCTAAAATGACATCGGCCATAGTGGCCCGTTCTTCCCCCCAGAACGGCGTGGAGGGCCGGGTGGTCCCCACCATTTTGTCGGCCCGGGTACCGGTGAGTTTTTCCAGGGCTTTGTTCCAGTGGGTGACGACATGATCTTCGTTGAGTACAAAGGTCGGAATCGTGCTGCCTTCGATGATTTGAGAAAGGGTCTTTTTGCTTTCGATCAGTCCGTTTTCGATTTCAACATATCGTTCACCTCTTTCTCGGATCACGTCTGCCAGGCGGTCGGCAAATCTTTCAAACAAACGATCAATTTGCGCTGCTTTGAAATTGTTGCGGCGCAATTCTTTTAACGCGTTTCTCTTTTCTGCTTCCACCTGCAGGGCACTCCAAACGGTCCGGGCCGTTACATGATCAATCAGTTCAACGCCGGTTGGTTTTTCCTTGTTGATAATACCCCCAAATTCCACATCGGCCGTCAGCTCCATTATTAGCTGCAGATCCTTGATTGCATAAAGCTCACGATACTCAGTGGTGGTAAAAATTCCCATCTGCTTTGCCAATACCCGCCCTTCGGCCCGGTCATCGATGTCGGCAACGCCTAAAATCGTCGGGTGGCAATCTTCAAAAGGCTCGCTGAACAGCAATTGCAGCAGTTTTTTACAAAAATTGCCGCCGCCGACAATGGCGATATTGGATTTGAGCAGTTTGTCCAGCACGTACCGCTCCCCTTTAAAAGAAAATAAATGTTACGATCACAAAAGTTGGAATCAGAAATATCAGGGCGTATTTTAATATATAGCCGAAAAAGCTCGGCATCGGTGTTCCGGCCTCTTCGGAAATCGAGCGCACCATAAAGTTGGGCGCATTGCCGATGTAACTGCAGGCGCCGAAAAATACGGCGCCGGCGGAAATGGCTTTCAAATAAATTGCATTTTCAGTCATCAGCAGCGGAACCGCCTGGGCCTCCGTCATCCCGGAATAAAAGGCACCGAGAGCGCTGTTAAAAAAGGTAAGATAGGTCGGCGCATTGTCGAGAAAACTCGACAGCGCCCCGGTGACCCAGAAATAATGCACCGGCAGAGTGACACCGTTTGTTAAAAATGCCAGGGCTCCCTGGGATCCGGCTTTTAAAATCAGCAAACAGGGAATCATGGTGATAAATATGCCGATGAATAAATACGCCACTTCGATAATGGGAAACCAGGTAAAGTCATTGTCGTCCCGGATCTGAATGCGCGTTGTGACCAGCGACAGGATGCCCATTAAGATCAGCAGGCCGTCCCGCACCCAGTCCTGAATAGACCGGTGAATTCCCAGTGTGTTGATTTCGCCCCAGTCGACGATGCCGCTCATCAAAACGGCGCCCACAATGCCGCCTAAAAACAAAAAATTGTGGATGCCTTCAAGCTTTAAAGGCTCCTTGACACCTTCTTCTTCGGGCGCGGAAACCCCTTCTTTACGATAGTGATAGGTGTCGAGTATAAAATAGATCACCAGCAGAATGCCGATAACCGCCAGCATGTGGGGCATGATCTTGAAAGTCCAGAAAAAGGATACGCCGTGTAAAAAACCCAGAAACAGCGGGGGATCTCCGAGCGGGGTCAGGGACCCCCCCACATTGGCAACTAGAAATATGAAAAATACCACCATAAAGGTGCGGTTCTTACGATAATTATTGGCCCGCAGAAATGGACGGATCAGCAGCATGGCTGCGCCGGTGGTACCCATCCAGGAAGCCAGCAGGGTTCCGATAATCAGTATGATCACATTGACGATCGGCGTGCCGCGCAGGGTGCCGCGCAATAAAATACCGCCGGAAACTGTGTATAAAGACCACAGCAGGATAATAAAGGGAACATAATCCGCCAGAATAATGTGCAAAATTTCATAAAGCGCCGCGCCTTTAAATGCGATCAGAAAGGGTATTGCCAGGGATGCAGACCAGAAGGCGGAGATTTTTCCAAAATGGTGAT
Source organism: Desulfobacterales bacterium (assembly GCA_041559695.1). GTDB lineage: Bacteria > Desulfobacterota > Desulfobacteria > Desulfobacterales > JAHEIW01 > JAHEIW01. The sequence continues at coordinate 10,299 of JBFFCW010000061.1, read as the reverse complement.
GCCAGAAATCCGGCAAAATAAGCGGAAAAAGGGCTATCGAAAGTAAAATGAATGCAAAAGGGATGCAGCTCCACAGGGGCAGGAATTCACCGATATTTGCATGCCCGGACCCCTGATGGGAATCGGCGTTTTGATGGGAAGCTGAATCGTCATGGGGGGACTGATCGGTTGCCGGTCCAGCAGCCTGTTCAGAAGGTTGAGCCGCTGCCGCCAAATGAACACTAAACACTAAAAGCAATAGGATTAAAAACAGGAATTGGAAAACAGCCGTCCTCTTTCTAAGGATTTTCATTTAGCCCTTCCCTCGCTTTAGAAGTCGAAATCGCCAATTCATATCATCTGGAATTCTCAACGCCGCGTCGAAATTAGATCCATCGTTGGCCGGTTATTTATCACTGTCCTTCGCAAAAAAATTGGGGTGATCCAAGAGTTTCACGTTATCAAAGTCTGTCATTTTTTAAAACTATTAATTAATTGTGGCGGCTAACGTGACGCGGAATTTTCGCAGAAAATCTTCCGGATGGTAGGACAGTTTGGCCTTGCGAAGTCCTTCTTCATTTAAATCCTGTTCCCGATTGACAAAGGTGTAATCCGCGGCGGAATTCGCCAGAAACTTCTGATTGATCGCCTGGTAAATACCCTTATACTGGGTATCTCCTTTTTCAAAATGAATGAGCAGCATGTCACGGGTTAATGCTTCCGCAACGGTATAGGCCACCATTGAGCCGTCAACCATCAGGGCACCGCCAAACAGACCTGACAGCTGCTTCCATTCTTTTAGAGTTCTAAAAATCGCGCGATTTTCAGAAGAGAGGACATCGGACGATTCACAGTCCCGCCAGGTGCACCAGTCTGTCTGCATGGCCATCGCCTGCTCTACCATATCGGCCCCGAACGGCAGGTAGGCAAAATCGTATTTGCGATCGAATTGATTGAGCAGATTCTTTTTTTTATGATAGCGGTTGCCCTTTAGCTCAATCAAATCCGTCACCCGGTAAAGATAATCCCAGCTGCCTCTTTCTTCTTCAATACGGATCTCTTGCGGTAATCTTTCACGCCAGAGATCTGCAAGCATCTCCGGAACCCGGGTAAAAACAGACCGGGCGTTTGCGTTTAATCTCAAACGGTTTTTCCAGTCGACCGCATGCCATAAACCGACGGGTGCCCACAGGTATTCTTCGGGCAGATTTTGACGGATCCAGACCAGATCGCCATCCCAGGCCCAGCGAAGTTCGTATTCTTCGGCCCAGCCCCACAGGTTCAGAAGGCTGTAATCAGATGTAATCTGGGGGCATCGGGAAAGAATTTCCAGATAGTCACTCTGTCTGTCGAGACTGATGGGTTCAAAGTGAAGGGTCATGTCTTTGGTCTACTGTTTCGTGTTACGCGCTGCGAGTTGGGGATTTCTATCGCCAGTCAGCTGGCAACCGTTATATTGGTTTGATTGGTTCAATTCGTTGAATTGGTTCGGTTTCAACTAACCAATTCAACCAATAGAACCAATAAAACTAATCAAACAGGTCCTTAAATTATATTTGAGCCAATTGACTGCTATACTAGCCATTAAGAGCCGAGACGAACGCTTTCCCGGATTTATATGCTTCTTCGAGATATTCGGGGTGTTTTAAAACATCGTCCTGAAAATCGAGCTGGCGGTATAAAAGGGCTTTCCAGAGCTCCATATCCAGAACATCGAAAAAATATTTTACACTCAAAAGCATACCATCAAAAAGCTTTTTGCCTTTGGTCGCACCGACGGAGATAAACAGCCCTTTGCGATTGTTGGTCTGTTGCTCCGGGGAGGTTTTATCCACCCAATATTTTTTGACCCACAGGGACTGAAAGCGGTCCATCAGCATTTTTGTGTGAGCGCTGACCGTATAAAAAAAGACCGGTGAGGCCAGAATAAGCCCCCGGGCGGCGAGTATTTTATCGCGAACCATCTGAAAATCATCTTTGATGGCACATTCCCCGGCCTGCAAGCACCCGTAAATTTCGAGGCAGGGCGATATTTTAAGATCGCGCAGTACGATTTCCTCAACATCGGCACCGGAATCCCGCGCCCCTTCGATGGCTTTCTTCAACAGTGCGGCCGTATTGCCCTTTCGCCGGGGGCTGCCGTAGATCGCAATTATTTTGGGATTTTGCATTTTTTCCTCAAACTAAACTCATTACCGCTTCAGTCTAAAATGTATTTTCAAACACTCTTGCGATCCCAAATCCGAAATCCAAATCTCGAATTTCGAAACAATTTCGAATAACCAAAATTCAAATGACAAAAAAACGGTTCATGTTACTTATGTGATTAAAAGATATTGTTTTGGTCATTGAAAAATTCGAATTTAGGATTTGTTTCGGATTCCGTTTTTCGAACTTCGGATTTATTAATCTATTTTGAAATTAATATGAATCGCTAATGCCGTCTGGAGATATAAGGCTTAAATTTCTAACACAAGCCCTATCGGGCAATGGTCGGAACCGAAAATATCGTTATCAATGAGTGCCTCTTTGATCCAGCCTTTTTTAATAATATCCCGGGTCACGAAAAAGTAATCGATGCGCCACCCGACATTGCGATCCCTGGCTTTAAACCGGTAGGTCCACCACGAGTATTTTACGGTATCCGGGAAAAAATATCTGAAGGTGTCCACATAACCGTTCTGGACAATCCGATCCAGCCAGTCCCGCTCGATCCTTAAGAAGCCGGATGTGTTTTCATTGGGTTTCGGGTTTTTCAGATCGATCTCGTTGTGGGCCGTATTATAGTCGCCGGTAATGATGAGGCTGCGACCCTGTTTTCTATACGAATCGGTATATTCAAAAAATGTTTCGTAAAAATCAAGCTTATACTGAAGCCTTTCATCGCTCATCTGACCATTGGGAAAGTAAACGTTAAAAAAAATAAAATCATCAAAATCCAGTTCAATAATGCGCCCTTCCTGATCAAAGCGGGAAACACCGAGCGCGGTGTTAACGCGTGTGGGTTTGATGCGCGAATAGGTGCCGACGCCGCTGTAACCTTTTTTTACCGTGGCGTGAGCCCAGCAGGACGCATAACCTTCGATATGCTTCATGTTGTCGGTCAGCTGATTTTCCTGAATTTTGGTCTCCTGAATAGCGAAAATATCTGCATCCATCTGACGAAACAATGCAAAAAAATCCTTCTTAATGACGGCCCGCAGGCCATTTACGTTCCAGGAGATCAATTTAATCCGCTTCTTCTCTTTCGCCATCTTCATATTCCCATTGGTACGATTATCAAACTTTAGAATAAAAAATTTTCAACTGTTCGGGTAAATGAGGGCTTGAATTTATTTGCACGCAAAGCCCGCAAAGGAAAAAAATCTAAATGGTGTAATAAAAAAAGACCTCTGGGCGTCTTTGCGCGCTTGTATTTTTGCGTGAGGTTCTCATTCCCCCAGCAAAGCTCTCACCTGCACAAGGCTTTTACTGTCAGTCAAATCTTTCAAAACCTCTTTGATCGAGCGCAGGCATTCCCGAATGATCCCGGTTTTGGGCCGGGAAGACCCCAGCTGTGCATCAATGGTTTTTAAATCCGCCATCAGCTCCGAAAGACCGTCAAAATCCAGACCCAGGTTGCCGGCCTGGCTTTTAAGCTCACCGGCGGCTTGTTCGACCCCCCGAGTACTGATGGAATCCATAACGGGTTGATCGGTCAGCTTGCCCGGCGAACCGCCTGCCGGAGAAACACCGCCTGTCAGACGGCTAACCTCACTGGCCCCTTCAGTACTGATACCAATCCCGCCGGACAGCGTTCGAATTTCAACCAACTGTAATCCAATAAGGGTTTCAGCCACCCGGGAACTGGTATCGCGGTCCAGGCCTAATTCCTCGCCGATGTCATACATGGAAACCTGTAGAGAGGAATCCCCGCCGGTCTGCCCAAACAGTTGAATCAAAAACTGCTGGCCGGTTTCATCCAGTTCGCTGATCGTCATCGTAATCCTTTCATTTACATATTCAACGCAGAGACGCAGAGTTCGCAGAGAAATAAGTTTCTTTGCCTTGTCGCTGAGACGCCGACAAGGCAAAACAGCTCAACCCTGCGGGTTATTTAAAAAGTGCTATATTACCGGTCTGATACTTGCCGGAGGCAGCTTGTTTTTTGCTTTCCGTCCTCTCAACGGAAAGCAAAATAAAAAAATTATCTCTGCGCTCTCTGCGTCTCTGCGGTGAAAAACAAAATGACCAAATCGTTATTCAGTTACAACTGCTTGAATCGCAGACCTGATATCCGGGTACTGAAATTCAAAACCATGGCTCAAAAGCTTAGCGGGAATCGTGCGCTGGCTGTCCAACAGCACGTTGCCGAATTCTCCGAGCACGGCACGGACCATAAATGCCGGAGCCGGCATGATGGCCGGCCGGCCCAGTACTTCTCCCAGGGCGTTTGCCAGTTCGCGGTTTCTCACCGGATTGGGGGCGCAAAAGTTAAGCGGGCCGTTGATCTGCGGGTGTTCACAAACGAACAAAATCGCGGCCATCAGATCTGTCAGATGCACCCAGGGAAACCATTGGTTGCCGCTGCCGATGGGGCCGCCCACAAAAGATTTAAAGGCCCGAATCATCTTGGCCAGGGCCCCGCCGCCTTTTCCCAGAATTACGCCAAATCGCATCAGCGCCACCCGGATTCCTCTGGCAGTTCCTTTCAACGCCGCTGCTTCCCAGTCCACCGAAACCGAGGCTAAAAAATCATTACCGGGCTTTTCGTCTTCTTTTAAAAGGTCATCGCCCCGGTTGCCGTAATATCCGGCACCGGATGCGCTGCAAAGAACCACCGATTGATCGGCCGGCAGCGCATCCACCACGTTGCGGGTGGTTAAAATGCGACTGTCATATATCTGTTTCTTATAGCTTTTGCTCCAGCGCTTAAAAATTGATTTGCCGACCAGATTAACCACAGCATCCACATCGCCCAGCGCTTTCTGCCAGTCTCCCGGTTGAGTTGTGTCCGCTGAGATGTATTGATACCTGTCGGCGGTTATCCGATTTTGGGTTGGCGCCCGCCCCACTGCGATGACGGCGTGCCCTTTATCAAGAAGATAATCCGAAAGGTTTGCGCCGACGAATCCCAGGCCACCCGTAATAAGAATTTTCATAGGACACCTCCTGCGATATACACACAAAAGAAAAGCGGGCTGTGGTGCCCGCCAATAAATTGCTGCGATGATCACGGGTTTCTCAAGGCCGGGTTTTATTCGTTTTCGGGTTCCCGATTTGCACCACGGTTGGATCTATCCGAACAAATCGGGCACACGCCCAAAAATTCCAGCCGGTGCCCGATAATCTCAAAATCGGTTGAATTGACTCGCGCCAGATCAATTTCTATATCAGAGGCCATCGGTGCGTCAGCAATTCGATCGCAGCGTACACAGCGGATATGACAGTGCTCGGTCGGGTTTCCATCAAAACGTTTCAGGGCGCAGCCGGGTTCGAGCTTTTGAATATCACCGGATTCAGAAAGTATTTCAAGGTTGCGATAGACCGTCCCCAGGCTGATACGCGGCAATCGTTTGCGAACGATCTCGTAGATCTCATCCGCGCTCGGGTGGTTGTTGACCTTGCGAAGCTCCTCCAGGATTACCCTGCGCTGAAGCGTCATCCGGAGGTTTGGGTGCTTTTGCAAACTGTTTGTGCCTCCTGCTGAAGATTACCCTCTTTTTTCAAGGGGCTCAAATTCACAGACATCCGGCCCGCAGTAATCGCCGATATATTCGGATTCCGGCCGGTACAGCATGGGTTTGGGTGCGGCACCGGCAAAATATTCTTCGATTACATGGGCGGTCCAGCCGGAAATTCTCGAAATCGCAAATACCGGCGTGAACAGGCCTATTGGAATTCCCATGGCATAATAAAGGGAAGCGCTGTAAAAATCAACATTTACATAGATATCTTTGTTTTTGCGCTTTTTAAATTCAGCTTTTCCTGTTTTTTCTAACAGTTGTGACATTTCATACCACCGGGTATCCCCGATGCGCTCCCCCATTCTCTTGGACATCGGCGCCAGAATATGAGCGCGCGGATCATCGGTGTCATACACCGCATGCCCCAATCCAAAAATTTTGAGGCCGGCATCAAATTGCTGATTCACATAGGCTTCAACCTTATCCACCGTACCGATCTTCTTCAACATTTCCATGACACGCATATTGGCACCGCCGTGGAGCTCTCCCGACAGGGAACCCACCGCTGCACCAACGGCGGCATACATGTGGGCGCGGGTTGAAGCGACCTCACGGGCGGCAAAGGTTGAGGCATTAAAGGAATGCTCGGCATGCAGCACCAGGCAGGTATCCATGAAGCGGCCTTCTTCTTCATCCGGCGCTTCGCCTTTGAGCATATAGAGGAAATTAGCGGCATGATCCAGATTGGGCGATGAACTTAGCGGGTCCTTATCGTTGCGGATGCGGTCCCAGGCGGCAAGGAGCGTGGGAAACTTCGCGATCAGCCTTATGGCCATTCGGACGGCGGCTTCCTGTGTTTGATCGGTGACATCCGGATCATGGTTGGCCAACAGGGAAACGCCGGCCTGCAAGATATCCATAACCAGCGCGTCTTTCGGCCGGGTTTTTAATGCGGCAATCACCTCCGGCGGGATATCTCTTTCTGCCGCAAGCTGCGCTTTAAATGCTTTCAATTCAGCGGCATCCGGTAGTTTTTCAAAAAGAAGCAAATAAGCCACCTCTTCAAATGACGCTGTGTTTGCCAGATCCTGAATGAGATAACCCCTGTAGATTAATTTCCCGGCGGCACCCTGGACGTCGCTGATGCGGGTATCAGCGATAACCACGCCGCGCAAGCCTGTGTTCAACATCGGTCTGCATTCTTCTTCCATAAATCACCTCGTCTTCTTACCCCAAATGGGGATTAAAAAGTGAATGGGCTTTGTTTTACCTGTTTATTACATCTGCTTAAAAATGGATTTTGAATACAGAAATGTCAAGAGGGAAATTAGAGAAATAGAAATACTATATTTTGCCATATGGCACAAATATAGGCGGCTCAACCGGCTAACCGCCCTTAGCTCATCAATAGGGCATTTTTTCCGGGGGACGGCGTTCGGGCACATATTCTTGCGGGATTTTGCCCTCGTTCCATTCTTTGGAAACATACAGGTTGCAGTAACAGCTGCCGAACGCTTCGATATCCGGCACGCTGTAAACGCAGGGGCAAAAGATATCTCGGTCCAATTCCTTGTCACCCGAAAGCAAGCGGCAGGGACAGCCCATGTAGCCGTAATTCTGCCTGTTGGCAATCAACGCTTCCAATAGTTCAAAGGTCCGCTCCTTATCCTTGTTAAAATAATAGCCTTTGGGTTCCTGTACTTTTTTCATCCGATCATACAGTTCTTGTGGTGTCATTCCATTCCCAGAGCCTCCTTTATATCTTTTTCTTTATATCCGACAATGACGGTCTCGCCGATGATGATGGTCGGAAATGAACAGCGTGGATTAAATTTTTTGACATCTTCAATGATGGCTTTGCGTTCATCGCCCTCGAGCTTATCCACGTCAACAAATTCATATTTTATAGTACATTCACCTAAAAACTTCTTGGTGGCTTTGCAGTGACTGCAGGTGCTCAACGAGTAAATTTTAACATTCGGCTGAGACATCGAAACATCCTTTCGTGATGTGGGGTTAGATTGTCTGCGTATGTTAATAATAGGTCAACAGGCACAAACAATCATTCGCTCGTGAAATATCGACCCGACAGATCGCTTCCTTTGGTCGAATCAGAATCCTGCAAAATAGTATAAATTCCAGATTATTTCAATATAAAAAAACAATTCATTATAATTTAAATCATTTATGTCGATATCGATTATCCGACGGTGCACACCGGTCCCCAATTTGAGACGAATTGAGACATCCGGGGATTATCCGCAGTTGCATCCTGACCGAAGGTGTAAAATGAGCCATGGCGTGCCCTCGGGGCAAAACAAATATCTCAGAATATCAATGAAAAAAGACGGTTTACAGACAGTTATATGACCAGATAATCTTATATACGATTTAAACTGAAAGCCAGAATAAAACCTCCCAAGGCCTCTCTGAATTGTTTCGTCTCATAGAATGGGTGAGACATACATGTATCACAAGACAAAGAAGATCGGGGTTGCAGATCTGTATATCCTCCCTCCTGACCGGGGATAAAGATCATCTTTCGATTATTTTTTTCGCTATTCCAGCATCTTACGCGAGAAAAACAATTGATATATATTCTTTTTATATGATATGGGTATCTTGGCATAAAATTTGCCAGTAATTATTTGAAAATTTATAGAAATTTTGATTTTTTAGGGTCTTGACAAAATACGGTATTTAGCTTAATGAGAACGATTACTAATTATACACCCCTATTTATGAGTTTCCGGTAATTTCATATTCTTCATTTATGAAAATCAACCCTATTTAACCCAAATCGATAGTTCCACGAAGGGAGGAATTATATGTCAGACGAAAAAAAAGAATCCCCTAAAAAAGTAGTCCCCAAAAAGAAGCTGCTTGACCCCAGGGAACTCACCACCTGTGAAGCCACCGCGATGATGCTCGCGAAAGCCCGCAGCGACGGTGTCGAGCTGGCTTTTGATCGGGCACAAAACATGAAAGCCTGCCCGATCGGGGCAGATTCGGCCTGCTGCAAGCATTGCTTTATGGGCCCCTGCCGGCTCAATTCCAAAGACCCGTACTCAAAAACCGGGGTTTGCGGTGCGACCATCGATACCATTATGTCACGAAACTTTGCGCGTGCCGTAGCAGCAGGCTGCTCAGCCCACACCGACCACGGTATGGCCATGCTGGATTTATTTCGCGAAGTTCTCGAGGGCCACATCAAGGACTATGAAATCAAAAACGTCCAAAAATTGGAATACGTCGCCCGGGAAATGGACATCGAGACTGAAGGCCGCGAGGTCAACGACATTGCCATGGACCTTTACAAAGAACTGGAGCGGACCTATACCCAGGTAGATGGCGAAATTCCGTTTGTCAAACGGGTTCCGGCAAAGACACTGGAAACCTGGCGTAAAGAAGGAATCGTACCCCGCGGTGCCATGCGTGAAATCATGGAGCTCATGCATCGGTCTGCCATCGGCGTCGACCAGCATTACGCCAACATCACCAAGCAATGCAGCCGAGTTGCATTGGCCGACGGCTGGGGCGGATCCATGGTAGCCACCGAGATAGCAGACATTTTATTCGGCACCCCGTCCCCTGTGGCAATCGAGACCAACATGGGCGTCCTGAAAGAAGATCAGGTCAACATCATCGTCCATGGCCATGAGCCCAATCTGTTTGAATCCATGGTCGCATCGGTGGCCGAACCAACTCTGATACAGGCCGCCAAAGATGCCGGCGCCAAAGGCCTTAACCTGGTGGGGATGTGCTGCTCGGGCCTGGAAATGTTTTCGCGCCACGGAACGCCGCATGCCGGCAACTTCATGTCCACAGAGACGATACTGGTGACCGGCGCGGTGGATGCCATGGTGGTCGACGTGCAGTGTATCAAACAGGCGCTGGCCCAGGTGGCGGAATGCTATAAGACTCAGCTGATCACCACCAACCCGCGCGCACGAATCGAAGGCGCCAAGCATATCGAATTTCATGAAAACACACCCAAAGAATGCACCGACGAAATCGTCATTCAGGCCATCGGCCGCTTTAAAAATCGGGGCGTGGAAGTAGAGATTCCCAAGATTGTCAACACCGGCGTGCACGGCTTTTCTCATGAATACATCAACTACATGCTCGGCGGAACATTCCGGGGGTCCTACACACCGCTCAACGACAACATTATTAACGGCCGCATCCGCGGTGTTGCCGGTGTGGTGGGATGCAACAATCCCCGCATGAAACAGGACTATGTCCATGTGAACCTGGTCAAAGAGCTGATCAAAAACGACGTGCTGGTGGTCCAGACCGGATGCTCGCAAATAGCGCTGGCCAAAGCCGGGCTGACAACACCGGAAGCAGCCCATCTGGCCGGCCCCGGCCTCAAAGAAGTCTGTGAAACCGTGGGCATGCCGCCGGTGCTGGGCCTGGGTGCCTGTGTGGACAACAGCCGCATTCTGATCGCCTGTGCCGAAATGGTCAAAACCGGCGGCCTAGGCGACAGCATCGCCGATCTGCCGGTGGCCGGATGTGCACCTGAATACATGAGTGAGAAGGCCATCACCATCGGACAATATTTTGTGGCTTCCGGTGTGTTTACGGTCTTCGGTGTGACCTTCCCGATTGTCGAAGGCACCAAATTTCACAAGCACCTGTTTGAAGAGCT
>JBFFCW010000060.1:0-13839 GCA_041559695.1 Desulfobacterales bacterium | reverse complement strand
CCTGTGATTTAATTTTGAGCGCAGATGGCGGTCAATGGGATGAGGATCAACCGGCGCTGATGATTGGGCTCAGGGGCCTGTGCAACCTTCAGATTGATGTCCGGGCTGCCAGAAGCGATACCCATTCGGGAACCTTCGGCGGAACCATCATGAATCCGATCCATGCCCTGGTGCGTCTGATTGATACGATGCACACGCCGCAGGGCGCGATCGCAGTGGAGGGATTCTATGACGCCGTGCGGCCGCTGACCGAACCCGAGCAGGATCAGCTCGCCGAAATTCCTTTTGATGAAGCCGATTACAAGGCCGAGCTGGGGGTCGATGCGCTTTTCGGCGAGCCCGGCTATTCGACTTATGAACGGGCCTGGATACGGCCCACTCTGGAAGTAAACGGCATCTGGGGCGGCTTTCAGGGGGAAGGGGTTAAAACCGTTTTGCCGAGCAGCGCCCATGCCAAAATCAGCTGCCGGCTGGTGCCGGACCAGGATCCCGCGCAGATCCTGAAACTGCTCACCACCCATATCGAAAAACATACACCACCCGGTGTGAAAGTGGCGCTTGACCTCAATTCCAGCACGGCGGATCCATACCTGATTCCATTTGATCACCCGGGCAATCAGGCGGCGGCCGACGTCCATAAAGAACTATTCGGCAAACAGCCGTATTATGCGCGCATGGGGGGCAGTATTCCGGTCTGCGGCATTTTTTTAAAGGAGCTGGGCGCCTATACGGTTAACTTTGCTTTTGGCTTGAAGGATGAAAACGTCCATGGACCGGATGAATTCTTCCGGTTAAAAAGTTTTTCACGCGCCCAACTGGCCTATGGTATGCTGCTGGAACAGTTGAGTAAGTATGAACGTACATGAAGATAGCTGCTATTCAGGTGAGTTAGATCGGCCGGGATTAAGGCGGTAAAACAGGTGGTTGATTTTAAGGCGATCTGGTTATGTGGGTTTTGCCATTCTTAAGGGATGTTGCATCTTTGCTACCAGCATTTTCAATAGTTCTTCTTTGAAACCGTAAGGCATCACCTTGAGCACGTCTTGCAGGCGTTCTTCCCAGCGGTTCATAATTCCGGTGGGGGTCGGTTTTTCCCAGGTTAACAGATTGAAGACCTCGTCGCGTACTTTTCTGCGCATCCGCATTTTCTGGCGCTTGTCTGCGCGCTGCGCCTGGTTCAGGCCGTCTTCAAAAAACTGGCGGATTTCCTGTACGTCCATATCTGATATTTTGGCCATATACGCTCAGCTCCGTAATTATATTGAATATCAAGAAAACGCCATGGCACAACAGCTGTATTTTTATCCGGTTTTCAATATTTTATCATATGATTTTTGAAAAAGTCAACCTGTTGCATCACAATTGATTGATATAATTATGAAAAATGTATTTCTGCAACAATCGATGATATCCCCCAGGTGCGCCGACGGCATTGTTTTTTTGAACCCAGCCATATTGACAGGAACGGATCCGTTCGGGTAAGACGGAGCCTTCGGTTTCGAATCGACCGGATGGTTTATCATCTGCAAGATGAGGTGGAAAAGTATTTTGAAAATCGTGTTAACCAATGACGATGGCATTGATGCCCCCGGTCTCGATACACTGGATCGGTGTGTTCGCCGCCTGGGTGATATCGTCATCGTAGCGCCGCAACACCCACAATCCGGCATTGCCCACCGCGTGACCACCCGTGACCCCATCCGCATCGATCAGGTTGCGGCCAATCGGCATCGTGTCGCTGGGACGCCTGCGGATTGCGCGCGCATCGCTTTGAAAGTCATCGCGCCGGATGCCGGCTGGTTGATCGCCGGAATTAACCCGGGCGCCAACCTGGGTTCGGATGTTTACAATTCGGGTACGGTAGCGGCGGCACGGGAAGCAGCCATTTTAGGATATCGGGCGATTGCCGTTTCTCAATATATCGCCAAAGATCAAAAGGTGGACTGGCCTGTTACGGGCAAGCACGCCGGTCCGGTTTTACAAATGTTGTTGAGCCGGGATCTGGCATCCGGACATTTTTGGAATGTCAACCTGCCCCATCCCATCTATAAAAATTCCAAACTCGCCTATGAATTTTGCGAACTGGATACCCATCCCCACAATTATGCATATCATCAAAATGGTAACGAACTCACCTATAAAGGAACCATTCACGATCGACCGCGGGATTCGGGCAAAGACGTTGCCGTGTGTTTTGATGAAGGGCGAATTGCGATCACCCGCCTGGCGGTGGGGGCCGGTGAAATTTAATCCGTCAGTCCAGCAGTTCCATCAACTTGCCGCAGCACGCTGGGATGCGGTCGCCAGCTTTGAGGTTGACAAACTTGTTGCAGGTCTGGGCGGTTCTTGTCCACAAAGATGGCCATCGCCTGCAACTAAGCGGTATCTGCGGAGGAAATCCGGATCTATCAGATGAAAATGGACAGCCCGGCGTTACCCGGATCGCTGCAGATGATATGCGTCCGCTTTTCAGGGTCGCCTAAAATTTCAGGTCAAAGCGCGCGCCGGGTGCCAAATGCGTCTGGCGTTCGTTTTTATAAAGGGTTACCCCGCCGGGACCATCACCGTATACCTGCCACCGGCCGTCGGGGCCGTCATTGAGCATGCCGGTTTGCTCATCGATGCCGATTAAAACCGCGCCGGGCAATCGTTGCGCCAGCTCAGGAGCCCAGCGTTTGCCGAAGGTATCGTGGTGCGGCAAAACACAGGCGTCGGGTATCAGGCCCAGCCCGCCGAATATGTTTTTCTCGTATGGATCGTAATAATGCTCACAGAGAATCATGGCGCCGGCGCTGCTGCCGGCAATGACCGCGCCGCATTGATGGGCGGCCAGGATGACCTGCCAGCTATCGCTGCCGGCCAGGGATTGCGCCAGGTGGCGCGGAAACCCACCCGGCAGGTAGACCATTTTGGCGCGCTGCAGGGATTTGACGACGGCCGGGTCGTCTGCGGATTTGCGATCGATGAGCGGCAGGGCAGCGACATTGACGGCACCCAGCTTTTTAAACCAGTTAACCCCGTTCTTTCCGGCGCGCTGATGATTGTTATCCGGTGCCGCCGCCGCCGGAATAACGCGGATGCGTGCGCTCAACCCGCCGGCGAGCTCGATGGCCCTGCGGTCCGGTTTTGCCATCCGGCCGCTGAATTCTGCGCCGCCCGCTAGTAAAATGTATCCCATGGTTACCCTGCCGAATGACAGTTTAAATTAGCATCTATGGACAAACCATTTCAAGAGTCGTTTTCGCACGTGTTGGTTTAGCCCGTTAGCCCGTTGCGCCCGTTGTGCGTTGTCGCATTTTTATGTTGAAAATCGAAAGAATTCCTTTTCTAACGGGCCAAACCGGCTCAACCGGAAAACAGGCCAACCGATTGTTGAAAATATGGCATGAAAAAATTATGGATGCAAGCCGGTGGAATGTTCCTTTACAGACCGGAAGATCATGTGGTAGGCCAGGTCTGTCAGGTAGACCGGGAAATTTGCGCCCCGATACTCAAGATTTTAGATGATCAATTACCGATGAATGCCTCTTTGATTGTGGTTGCTAAAAAGCCGCAGCGCGGCTCTACCAAAACCCGCCTGTGCCCGCCTTTTACACCCGAAACGGCAGCTCAGTTTTATGGCTGCCTGATGCGGGATACCCTGGCGTTGGCCGTGAAGCTGCGGGGAGTTGATCTCACGCTTGCATATACGCCGGCCTCGGCAATTGATTATTTTTATAACCTGGTGCCGGATGGGTTTCGCCTGATCCCGCAGAGCGGTGCCGATCTGGGCGAACGGCTGGCGAATGCGCTTGAGCATCATCTGCAACAGGGTTATCGCAAGGCCGTCATCATGAACAGCGACGGGCCGACCCTGCCGCTGGCACATCTGAAAAAGGCTTTTACCGAGTTGGATCATGTCGATGTGACCCTGGGCATGGGCCACGACGGCGGTTACTACCTGATCGGCCTTAAACAATACTATCCGGAGCTTTTTCAGAACATCGCGTGGAGCACGGAAAAGGTTATTCCCCAGACCTTGGAAATCTGTCGGCACCTGAAATTGAAAGTCCATCCGCTGCCGGAGTGGTACGATGTGGATGTGGAAGCGGACCTTAAACGGTTACGTCGCGATCTAACCGAAAACCCGGCCTCGGCCCCCCACACCCATGCATTTTTAAAGCAGATCGGTAAGCTGTGAAATAAAGTGACAGTATTTTTGCTAGCTGCTGGAAACCAGCCCCAAATCGTATATCTCAAAATCAGCCGGTCCCTCCTGCAAATCTTCCAGTTGATCCTCTTTCGCGGATCGCTCATCACTTTCCTCCCAGCGGATCCAGTCGTCTATCGTTTGCCAGGTTGAGACCACCGTTATCTTGCAGGGATCATAATGATTGATGAGGGTTTCGCCGGAAATATATCCCGGCTGTTTGAGCGCGCGGCTGCGGACGTCTTTTAGCAATTCTACCGCCTCGTGTGTCTTGTCTTCTTTAACATGTCTTTTAATGAAAATTTTAACTGCCATGTCGCCCTCCGCTTAAATCTAAAATTTGAATCATCTGTGCAGATTATTTTTAAATGATCCTTATATTATAATGAGCGAATAAAAGAGGTTAAGCAAGCTTTATCGTTTTTTTGTAAATCCCGCTGAACAATAAGCAGATAGCGGCGGCCGTCCGGTAATCATTTCTTCGCTGCATTCGGTATCGGATTTATTAATTTGATTAATTTAATTAGATCTTATAAGAAAAAACTTTAGGCGTTGCACGGTTATAATTAAAATAAAACGCGGTTATTGCTGGGTTTCTGAATTTTTCCGTGAAAGGGACACAGAATGATACACAGCTTGCTCGATACCGATTTTTATAAACTGACCATGATGCAGGTGGTGCTTCATCAGTATGCCAGCGCCTGGGTGCGCTATACCTTTAAATGGCGAAATTGGGATGAAATGCATTTAACGGTCCCCCTGCAGGATTTCAGAAGCAAACTTGATGCAGAAATCGACCGGCTGTGTGACCTTCAGTTTACGGATGAGGAGATAAGCTATCTGGCCTCCATCCGCTTTTTTAAACCGGATTTTATCGAATACCTGAGGCTGTTTCAACTGAATCGAAGTTATATTAATACAGGTATCGAAGCGGGCCAGTTGAAGATTAATATTGAAGGGCCCTGGTTGAATACCATTTTATATGAGCTTCCCGTGCTGGCGATCATCAGCGAACTGTATTCCAGTTTGCACGGTGTTGATGACGATATCTGGATGCAGGATGGCCGCAAACGCCTGAAAGACAAAGTTCGCTTTTTGAATAAGGCCACATTTGCGGACACGCGGTTCAAATTTGCAGAATTCGGCACCCGGCGGCGGGCCTCCTATTCATGGCAGGAAGAAGTTCTAAAGTACATGATCGACAACTGTCGCCAGAATCTGGTTGGCAGCAGCAATGTCCACTTTGCGATGAAGCTCGGAATTAAACCGATCGGAACCATGGCCCACGAATTTTTTCAGGCGCACCAGCAATTGGGACCCCGGCTGGTTGACAGCCAGAAGGTTGCGCTGCAGTGCTGGGCGGATGAATATCGGGGAGAGCTGGGAATTGCGCTTTCCGATACGATGGGTTTTGATAAGTTCTTAAAAGATTTTGACCGTTTTTTCTCTTTGCTCTTCAACGGCTGCCGTCAGGATTCAGGTGATCCCATCGAGTGGACCGAAAAACTCATCGCCCATTACAAAGATATGCGAATTGATCCGAAAACCAAGTCGGCCGTATACAGTGACGGCCTCACGCTTGAATCCGCGGTGAATATTTTTGCGCGCTTCCATGATCAGATTCAAACTTCCTTCGGTATCGGAACCAACCTGACCAATGACTGTGGATTTGTTGCGCCCCAGGTGGTGATTAAGATGGTGGAGTGCAACCGCAAACCGGTTGCCAAAATCAGTGACAGCAAAGACAAGGGGATGTGTGAGGATCTGGAGTTTTTAGACTATTTGAATTATGTCATTCGAGAAGACATCAATTCTGAAAACTGATTTCAAAATCCGATCACGCAAAGCCGCGAAGCCGCAAAGAAAGATGATTTAAATAATAAAAAACTTGGCGCCTTTGCGTGAGGCACACGGAATTCGTTTTTAGACACTTCCAGTTTTAGTTCTTTTTCTATTCCCACGTGGTCACCTTGCCCTTAACCCCTTCAATGTCCAGAATGCCGCTGCCGGCTTCTTTGATGAAAACGTTTTGGGTCACATCGCTGATTTCAATGCTGCCGGAGCCGTCCGTAACGGTCAAACTGCCGTCGATATCCCTAATGGTCATGCTGCCGGAGCCGTCGACGATACGAACATTGCCCCGGACACGATCTATATTAATCTTGCCGGAACCATCTTTAACTTCAAGGTTGCCGGTGATGTCCGCCAGCTCAATATGGCCGGAACCGTCCGAAATGGATACGGGTCCCGCAGTCATTCGAATCTCAATCGATCCGGAGCCGTCTGCAATTTTTAGATTTCTAGCCAGATCGGTAACGAATATCGAGCCGCTTCCATCATCGATTTTCACATCGAGGCTTTTAGGGACCTCAACGGTTAAATCGATTTTGGCATCTGCTTTCATCAGGTTCTCATTTTTGAATTCACTTTGCAAAATGGCCTTGCGGTTACGATTTTTTAGCGACAGCAACACGTGTCTGTCTAAAAAATCCTGAAGCATGTTTTGGGTGATGCCGCTGATTTTAACAACGGCCGTTACTTTTATTCGGTCGCTTCCCTCAACCCCGAACACATCCAGGGCGCCCGGTCCGCATATGATGTGCATTGACTGGATATTTTTAATTGATAATTCCAAATGTTGAGTATTTTCAATACTTCCGGCAAACGCAAGCACCGGTATCAAAAGAACAACCCAAGCGGCTCTCACGCTCATTTTACCCTCCTATCAACGACAGACGGTTTGAAATGTTCCCCCGCAGATTTCCCCGGACAATTTATTTGAGAAAATATCGAATTATCGATGGTCCATCATCCATCTCAATCTTGAACAGATGTGCCTATATTCGCTTACACTGTGACAAATAGCAATATTTATTGTATGAAAGGCGAGCATTCGCGTATTGCCTGACCCGCATGGTAACGGAGAGATATGATGATCGATACCGGAGGTGATGACAAACTTGATGCCAAAGCAGTCATTCTGCTGACAGCGCTGTGTTTGATCTGGGGATTGAATGCCGTTGCCATAAAAATTAGCAACGAGGGCATTGCGCCGCTTTTCGGCGCGGGTCTTAGATCGGTTATTGCGACGGTGTGTCTGATGATCTGGATGATCCGCAAGCGGCTCGAATTGTTTCCGGGCCGGCTCATGGACGGTCTGATTGTCGGATTTTTGTTCGGAGCCGAATTCGGCGTTCTGTATTTGGCGCTTTTATACACCACGGCTTCATCCGCCTGGATTCTGCTGTACACCTCACCATTTTTCCATGCCCTCGGCGCCCATTTTTTTTTAATCGGCGATCGCCTGTCCTGGAACAAAGCCGCCGGGCTGATCCTGTCCTTTGTCGGAATTTCAATTTTGCTGAGCACTCATCTGGGCCTGCCTGCAAAAGTGCAAGTTTCCGGAGATCTTCTGGCTATCGGCGCTGCCGTGCTCTGGGCGCTGTCGACGGTGTATATCAAACGCCGGCTGGTGACCGCGGTGTCGCCCTATCATACCCTTTTTTACCAGATTCTGTTTTCCATCCCTATTCTGTTTTCATTTAGTTTCGTTTTTCAGGAAACGCCGATCTCACATGTTGATTGGTTAATTTTACTGTCCGTTGCCTACCAGGGGATTGTGGTTGCGTTTTTTAGTTATCTGGGCTGGTTTTTTCTGGTTCACACCTATGCGATCAGTCGACTCTCCAGTTTCAGCTTTCTGACGCCGGTGTTTGCAACTCTAGCCGGGGTGGGTCTGCTCAACGAACCGCTGACATTCCGCTTAATTGCAAGCCTGTTCCTGGTCTGTATCGGAATTTACGTCGTCAATCGTAAATAGGCGTGCGCTTAAAATATGTTGCCGGAAGTTATGGGCGAATAATAATATCAGTTGTTTCCATAAAAAACTGGGGCGGTCCAAAAGGACCGCCCCAGGTTCCGAAGTTAGTAAAAGAAGGTGACTTAGCGTGTCTCCCGAAACACGCATAGCATTAATATCGGTCATTTTTAAAAGAAACTTTAGAACTTTTTTCAGAAATGGACTCAAAAACATGCTGATTTTCGATTTTGACGGCGTGCTGATCAATTCTCTTGATGAAGTCACCTTAACCGCTTACAACACAGCCACCGGCAAACGGGTCACTTCTTTGGCCGATCTGCCGACAGCACTGGTCGGACTGTTTCAACAAAACCGCTTCCATGTTCAACCCATCGGGGATGCGATGGTACTGATGAAATGGTGCCTGAATAATTATCGCCGCAAATCCGAACGAATTTTAAATCCGCATGAATATGAAGCCCTAATTTCCGATGCCACGACCTCCATAACCGATCGAACCCTCCGGATTTATGAAACTCGCAGTCAATTTATCGCCAGCGACCCGGAATGCTGGCTGGCGCTTCATCGACCCTATCAACCGCTGTGGGATGAATTGATTCAACGCCAAAAATATGTTTTTGTCATTTTGACGAACAAAAACCGTGATGCAACCTTGCGGCTCTGTCGGCACTTTGGCCTCGGCATTCATGCGGTTGATGTTTACAGCGGGGATCATGGAACGGGCAAAGTGGAAAATATGCGGCAGATTCAGAAGCGGTTCTCAGATCAACGATATGGTTTTATTGATGATTCGGTTAAAAACCTTCGGGAGCTCGAAAATTCCATAAATGATGAAAATAAGATGATCCGGCTGCTGTTCGCCTCCTGGGGGTACACCGGCCCCCGGGATGAAAAGATTGCGCAAGAATATGGGTACCCGGTTTTAAACCAAAAAGATCTGATTGAGCTGCTCGGCAAAGATCGGCCAAAGCAAAAAAATACTGAACAATAAACTAGACCGTGGTCTAAAGAAGAAGCCCAAAATACTAGATTCTCGCTAGTTAAGGGCTAGTTTTTTATAATCCTATATGATTTAGAGCAGTTATATCGCCAGCAGTTTCGTTCTGATTATTCGAACGCACTGCCACGGGCCGCGCCCTTAGCGAAAGCGACGGCGGACAGAGCTATCAACGTAATATATTTGTTTTATATTTCAAGGTACGTTAGCGCCTTTGCGTGAGGTTATCTTTATTTCTTCCACCCTTCTCATTGTAGGAAAACTTACAATGCAACTGCCGCTTGTGTAAAAAGGCTCTCA
This sequence comes from Desulfobacterales bacterium, assembly GCA_041559695.1. Classification (GTDB taxonomy): domain Bacteria; phylum Desulfobacterota; class Desulfobacteria; order Desulfobacterales; family JAHEIW01; genus JAHEIW01. The sequence continues at coordinate 4,533 of JBFFCW010000060.1, read as the reverse complement.
TAAAACGCATTGTGGTTTTTTTGGGTTGGGCTGCCCCTGGGACCAGACGCTTTTTGAATAAAAAAAGGGAGGCGGACGCCTCCCTTGGGGATTTTAATTTTAAGCGGTTTTTCAAACCTCAATGGTTATTCAACACGCCAGCCTTATACCCTTATACATGTCCGCCAAGCCAACCGGGCGGAGCATTCCGTGAACTCGCGCCGGGCGCATTTGGAAAAGAATCCGCGCTTTTAAATTTGGATTTGGCGATTTCTTTCTGACGATCTTCTTCGCCTTCGCGAACACGATCTTTGCAATCGCCCTCACAATGTCCGGTAATATCACTTTTTGGCATATTCGACATGAGAATATTTCCTCCTATTTTATTCAATTCTGATAACCATACGGCCTGGATGCCGCTATCCGTTTATATTCTCATAGTTGGTGGTCGGCAGATGTCAAACCGGCATTTGTCCGTTGGGGATTACCGGCTTATGTGGCAGGGCGATTTTTGAAATGATACCTAAATTTTAGGGCGCTCGGCAAACAGGGGCTCGGTTTCCCGGGTGCGCTTGAGCTCGTAAAAACCAGGCGTTCTGCCGGCGATGATGATTGCATCCCACAACTCGACGGCTGCTTTTCCGGTTGGTGCCGGGCTGCAGACCGGACCGAAAAAACCCGGCCCTTTGCCGCCGTCAAGAACGATCAGCGGCACACCCACGTCTTTGCCGACTTTGGCAACCGCCTGATCCATGTCCGCTGCAATTCTTTTGTCCAAGCTTTCGTCCTCAAGCGCTTCTTTCAGCCTGGCTGGAAAGCCGCAGGTTTTTAGAATTTCATCTAAAACTTTGGGATCATCGATATCATCGTTGTCGTGATGGTAGCGGGTCCCCATCACTGTGTAAAGTTTTGCAAGACCGTCGTTTCCATATGCATCGCTCACGGCAGCGGCTACCCGCAATGCCTGCAGGCCCGTTTCATGCAATATTCTAAAATGTTCGGGTATATCGCGGCTCTCATTGATTTTTTTTAGGCTAAATAATTTCCATTTAACCTGAATCCGTTTTTGACGGCTGACGTCAATCATCCAGCGTGAAGTGATCCAGCACCAGGGGCAGACCGGATCCCAGTAAAAATCAACGCTGTCTTTGAGATTAGCCATTTCGCAGTTCTTTTGTGGGCATCGGATCAGATCTTCACCAGAACCCATCTCAAAAATGTCTTTTGGCCCAACCCGCCAGAGGCGGCTAGATCTCTTTGTTGGCACCTCGTTTCTAATTCTCGACATACAACCGTATGCCCCCGGTTAGAAACTCTGCCCCGCCGCGATCTTGAACCAAAATCCTATTTTTGAGATGGGTTCCAGCGGATAGGCGGAAGATTTCAGCTGCCCTTTATCCCTGAAATCAGCTTTTCTTTGATATTTTGAAACCAGCCTTTGTCCGACTCACGGATGATGCAGGCATCTTTGAGCAATTCTACAAATTCCGGTTTTGTCTGTTTATAAGAAAGAATCCGCTGCATTGAAAGGATATTGTCGAGGCTGGGCGGCTCCAATCCAAAGCCGGCCCGCCTGTTTACCGATTCCATCGTAATCGAGAGGGCATATATGACGATCTTTTCTGCCATTTCCTTGGGGGTTAGATCACATTTATCGCTATACTGATAGCGCAGTATTTCATAAACACAGGCGGCCAGCACCGGATTGCCGATTTCCCGTGCGTCCTTACAGGCATTCAGGGTGAAATTGCTGTCCAAAAAATCATCCGCCATTTTTTGCAGCTGCTGAATCCATTTGTCGTTTAGATTTTGCGGCAGAACTGCAACTGGACCATAGGTTAAAACCTCATTGTAAAATTCTGATAACATTTTGTCTGACCTTTCGTTTGCTTTGCGCTAAACGTTCTACGGCTGTTCTTCTCTTTATGTAACAAGAATCATATATTTTCAAGTCTCTTCTTGACATCTTTTTTAGCGTAAACATTTTAAGGTAATAGCGAATGTTCAAATTTTAAAATAGGTTGTTAAATTGATCTCTCCCCGCGTATCTGCTAAAAGCGTTTTTGAGCATCGAATTTATGCGGTTGTCGACTCGGAGGGGAGATATGAAAGAAGAAAAGCACATTCTGACAATGCTGGTTGAGAATGAACCCGGTGTGACTGCCCGGGTTTCGGGGCTTTTTGCCAGTCGGGGTTACAATATCGAAACCATCTGCGGCGCCCCAACGGCCAATCCGAAAATGTCGCGCATCACCATATCGACGCTGGCAAATCCGGAGGTGCTTGAGCAAATCATGAAGCAGGTGCGTCGGCTCGTCAACGTAATCAAAGTCCGGGATATGACCGGTGAGGAAGCCGTCAAACGTGAAATGGCCATGATCTGTGTGAAGGCGCGCTCAAAAGACCGCACCGAAATATTAAGAATCGTGGAAACCTTTCGAGGTCGGATTGTGGATACCGGATCAACTCATTTCATTATCGAGGTCACCGGCGGTCAGCACAAGATAGACGCCCTCATCCGGCTGCTGGAACCGATGGGCATAAAAAAACTGGCACGATCTGGAATCCTGGCGCTCTACCGCGAACCCGAGTGAGGTCAGGTGCCCTGAAGGAAACTGTCTTTGGTCAATTGCTATCAATTCTCATTAACGTTTTTGCAAGCGGAGATAAATCGGCTCAACCTGAAAATCGAAAATCTGGCGAGTGAACGGACTGCAGCCAAAGATAAAAGTAAAGGCCGGCCAAAAATAACGAATATAGTGCTAAAAACTGGAGGCCGCAATGAATGTAAAGATAAGCTATCTGGGTGCCTGCCTGGCGGTGTTGATTATATTTGCCAACCCGTCGTATGCCATTGACTTCTGGTCTTTGGCCGATCAATCGACTTACCGATGTCCGGGCGGTGTCGTTGCTATCGGCGATTCGGATAGGAGTGTTCTCGAAAAATGCGGCGATCCGCTGGAGATGACCAGCCGAGAAGATAAGGGCCCGATCTGGATATATCATTTCGGCCAGGACCGGTTTATGTACTACCTTGAATTTGTCTTTGGGAAATTACAGCGAATTTTAAGCACGCCCTGCAATCGTGACAATTACGAATGTTTTGATTTGAAATAACCGAAATAACAGGAACTTGATAAATGGTTAGCGCTCAGTCGCTTTCCCGGGCGGTTACAGACCTTATCGACACAGTTCCTGCAAACCATAGATTTTCCCACCTTAGAAAACCTTTGATACCTACAAGATATTGACGATAAAACCCTGATTTATACTATATGGTGTGTTTTCCTATTGACAGCCTCTGGCTAGCGGTGTATGGGAGTTCGATAGTTCAAAGCGAAATTGAGGCAGTTTTAGGTATTGAAAATTAATAAAGGGGGAAACTGCCTAAGGTGAAAGATGGTCAATGGTAACCGGATGCGCTTAGCGACACTTCACACTTAGCTTGATGTTGGAAAGGAGGGTCAAGATGATTATTAGTTTTGTTAACCAGAAAGGGGGGGTCGGGAAAACCACTTCCGCGATCAACGTTGCCGCCAGTTTGAAAAGGAGAAATTTCAAGGTTGTGTTTATTGACGCAGACCCCCAGGGCAGTGCCAGTCACTGGCAGGCCGTGGAAAGCAACAACGCGTTTGAAGTCCTGCATCTCCCGCAGCCGATTTCTAAGAGCGACATCGAGGAGCTCTCACAAAAATGCGATTATTTGGTGATTGATGCTCCCCCCGCAATTGGTGACATAACGAAATCAATATTGGCGGTAACGGACCTTTCGATAGTTCCGTTGAGCCCCAGTTCTCTTGATGTCTGGTCCTGCAAGGGAACCCTGGAAATGATAGATGATGCTCAGGTCGAAAATCCTGATCTGGACGTCAAACTCTTAATCAATCGAAAAATACCGAGAACCCGTGTAGGGCGTGAAGCACGGGATTCGCTGTCGATATTTGATATGGATTTAATGGACACTGAACTGTGCCAGCGAGTTGCCTATATCGACGCAATGACCTCCGGGGTTTCCGTAATGCAATATGCACCCAGCAGCAAAGCGGCCAATGAAATAGAAAACCTCTGTGACGAAATCACCCTTGAGAAAACCGAGGAAGAATCACAGGCGCAGGAACCGTATCAATATAACCAACAAAATGATGTATACGGTAATAAACCTGCCTGGTAAATCTATCCGGCTAACCTTCTTGCTATTCGCCCATAAGGAGCTGTCGCATGGCCAAAATAAAACGAAGAAGACTCAAGTGGGTCGCATCCAATTCTTCCCAGGTCGTTGGATATAAATTATACTGGTCTGAAAACGGTGATTTAAATTATGATTCCCAATGGGTGATGCTGGGAAATGTTACTGAAATTGTTTTGCCCGATGATGTCAAATCTTTCACGCCCAATGGAGGGCCGATTGAATTTGGTATCACCGCTGTAGATGAGCTGGGAAATGAATCTGACATGGCGACCCTGACGGCACCCTATCAGTTTAACGTACCAAAAGCGCCGGATGACCTGTATTTGCAGAAGTTAGAAGATTTTTACGTCACCGATGATCGGGAT